>SOEU01000009.1 GCA_021646415.1 Candidatus Brocadia sp. | reverse complement strand
CGGACGTATGCGATCCACCAAATTCTGAGGATAAGTGCTTAACGAGCGTGGGGGATACGGATGAGTGCAAAGGTGGCAGCGACATCTGCGACCCTGGTACGAACAACCCGGACGTATGCGATCCACCAAATTCTGAGGATAAGTGCTTAACGAGCGTGGGGGATACGGATGAGTGCAAAGGTGGCAGCGACATCTGCGACCCTGGTACGAACAACCCGGACGTATGCGATCCACCGAATTCTGAGGATAAGTGCTTAACGAGTGTGGGGGATACGGATGAGGCCAATGTCATCCAATTGATCTCGTTTACCGCTAATGCTGACGTCAATGGAAGTGTTGTCATAACCTGGAAGACAGCCACGGAGATCGACAACGCCGGCTTCAACCTCTACCGCGCCAGAAGTAAGGATGGGCATTACAAAAAGATCAACGATTTCCTTATCCCTGCCCAAGGCAATGCCACATCAGGAGCCAGTTACAGCCATGTAGACACGCCACCGGCCAAAGGTACATACTACTATAAGCTGGAGGACGTGGACTATAACGGCCTGAGCACCATGCATGGTCCAGAAAAGGTGAGGGTGAGGAAGTAGATTTAGGAATTCGGATTTTAGATTTTGGATTTGAGGGGAAGTGTAACAGAAGTCAGAATAAAAAAGTGTAAGCAGTCGGGGATCGACTCTCAGTGATAAGGCAAAGGCTGAAGGCATAAAGAAACATTGAAAATTTTTTCTAGAGAAAAGGAGGTGAAAAAAATATGGAAAACAAGAAATTGCCAGAGTATGTGGTACCAGAAGTAATTACCTACACCGATGAGGAGATACTGGAGAAACTGGGGCCGGCACAAACTGGCCCTTATGTTAACGACAGGGCATTCTAAATATTTTTGTGCATGGTGGTGGCTTAAACGTAATACAGGTGTGTCTGGATGGTAAAAACACCATCCAGACACACCTCAAAAGGTACGTAGGATTTTTTGGTTGTACCGATGAAAATTATTTCTTTGTTTTTCTAAAATGCAATACAACAAAGGTAAGATTACCACTGTGGAATTATTGACAACAGGGTCTTCGCTTCAACAATTGAAGTTGCGCTTTTTTGATCGGGAAGTACTTATAAAATCGGATTCCGGTGATTTTATCAATTGTTTTGCCCGGATGTATCGCAGATTCAATGCACAACCGAGCTGTAACCAAAATACCCCTCTCCTTCCCCCCTTCGCAAGGGAAAGAGGAAGTGTTATTGATTACCCCCCTTTGATTCCCCCCTTCGCAAGGGGGGACACAGGGGGGTGTAAAAAACTTTCCGAAACCTGTCTTCATGAAACACGTCCTCGCGAAAGCGGGGATGGGGAAAAGAAGTTTTTACAGGATAATACTACAATCGACGGACAGATGATGATGACTCACGCACCGGTTGAGTTTATCCTGTTGACTAATCCAGATAACTCATGGGGTAAACCGGTTTTGATTCTTGACCGTGAGGTTATACCACTGAATGACACAGGATTACTGGACGGGTATGCTTACGAAAATATACTCATCAGTATTATAACAAGGATACGCAGTCATTTCTTAATTCATGCCGGGGTTGTTTCTTACGCAGGAGCAGGTATTATTCTTGCCGCTGATGCCATGCATGGAAAGACGACCCTGGTTTTAGAACTTATACGGCGGGGATTCAGGTTCCTTTCAGATGAATTTGCCGCTTTGGGTCGGAATGATAGATTCGTATATCCATTTCCCAGGAGTCTCAGGGTTCGCAGAGGGACATTAGAACTTGCCGGCTTCCCATCGGAGGCTGCGGGGGCTCCACTATGGCTGGGCAAGTTGATTCTGGATATCGAAGAGATACAACCAAACTGTCTGGGCAAGGTATCTTCCATTAACCACATTATTATCTTAAAAGACCCTGCCGAGGGGGAAGAAGATACTGGGGTCAATTCAAGAAAGGAACTGAGCATTTATGTTGACCGATTGGACGATACCTTTCTTGCCACAGTAAGTCAAATTGAAGGTGTAACAGATGTGCAAACAGGTAATTCGAGTATTTATCCTATGCTTAAGCTACATGCCATCCGCACGACTCCTGTTCTTACACAAATCGAGGCATTGTGCAGGGACCATCGGATATTGGTGCTGGATATCATCAAGGGAACAAAAAGACGCCCTGCCTTTCAAGCACCTGCACGACTCAAAGAGATACCAAAGAGTCAGGCCGTGATGGAGTTATTAAGTCGCTTTCAAGCCGGGTACAGGTCGGAACTCTTAAAAGATGAATTTGGTGGCAGTTCCACGCGATTGTTTATGGAATTATCCAGCGCAATAGCGCATGCGAACTGTTATCAACTTTCTGTTGGCCCCCTTCAGGAGATGGCAGATCTCGTGTGCGGTCTTGCAGGCGCATAATAGATGCAGGCAAAAGCGAACCTACCCCTGAGTCCATGCGCGTTAAGTTGAGCGGTTTTTGGGGTGGCATGGACAAACGGAGTTTGTCCGTGCCCTCTTGCAAACTATAGCAGTTTAAAATCTTGTGGGTACGGGCGGTTACTATCCCCCGCTGGCGGGGGCAGGGGGTGGAAATGGGAAGGCCAACATGATAGACAATTACTCTGCGAGCGCTAGCTATAAGATGAAGTGTTGCAGAATATAAACAGTGATAAGTAAATGGAGGAAACAGCATGGTAGACACAAATTGAAGCAGTCCTGTCCACCCCCTAACCCCCGCCAGCGGGGGATAAGTAAAAATGACCCGGCGGGGCGTCTGTACCAAAACAAGGGGGTTGATGGTAATTATAAATTCTTAACTTAACACGCATGCCCCTGAATCCCCTCCCAGGAGAGGATTCAGGGGGGTGGTATTATGAACGTTACTCTAAGGCTTGAACTCGTGCTGTGAGATGGAATTATGCCAAATGTTTCGGTTCAATCGGGGACGATTGAACCTGCGAAGAGTTTTTAGGGAGACAATAACAAACTTCGGTTGTCCGTGTTTAACTGAAATCCGCATATTTTATAATGGTACAAATTATTCCCCTCTTGGGAGGGGTTAGGGGTGGGTCACCTGGGCGTGAAATCTCAGTGAACCCCGTTAGAAAGTTTAGAAGAGGCTTCAAACTCCGCCCTTTCGGACGGAGACTCCTTTCTAACGGGGTGAATATTTCACGAATTAACGACTTACCCACCCCTAAATCCCCTCCCAGGAGGGGACTTTCTAACTTGAATTCTTAAGTCTGCAATTAGTTTACTGGTTTAACGACGCAAACATTTTTCAGAAAAATTATTCATTGGGGTGTTAGATGCGATTATGTAAGGGAAGAAATATTTCTCCGGGTATTTGGCGCTTTTGTGGCGCCAGTGTTATGATTCTCGCTCTGTTCTTTATTGTAAGCAGTCTTTTCCTGCCTTTTGCAGAGGCGCAAAAGGCTTCTGGAAGTCCAGTAAGGATATTGGATGCCGATGGCCAGTCCATGATACTTGAATTAAAAGTCAGTGATTATCAAATAGAAACGATAGAGCATGAAGGGGAAAGGTATCATCGGGTCACTATATCTTCCCTGTTGCAAAGGAATAAACCAGGAGACCCCCAGATTCCCATGTGCGGTGCATTGCTGGGTTTGCCATCTACAAAGGGCGTTTCTGTGCAAATCCTGGATGCCGGTTATGAAACATTGAGCGGATATCGTCTTTATCCGGCGACAGGTTTGAGCGTGGCAGGCGATAGCGTGGTAAGTATGAGGAATAAAGACCTAGAACAGGTTTTCATCCTCAATCAAAAAGTCTACTCCACAGACTCTTTCTATCCGGGGACAATAGTCGAAACAGGATGCACCGGATTCATGCGAGACCAGCCTGTGGCTCAGGTGCAATTTTATCCGGTACAATATAACCCGGTTACTCAAGAGGTGCGTCTTTACCGTCGTATTATTGCAAGGATTACATGGAATACCCCTGTTTCAGTAGAGAAAACAATACGATTGCCCAGTCCTGCTTACGAGCCCTTGTTAAGAGGAAATATCCTTAACTATGACATTTTAGAAAGACCGCCGGTTGCAAAAGAGGTATCCTTGCCTGAAAGCGCAGCGACTAAAAATGATTCAATCACAAGCGATGGAACTCATTTAAAGATTGGAATAAATGAAAATGGTATCTATAAACTAACCTACGATGATCTTACAAATGCAGGCTTAAAATTGAGTAGTATAGACCCTCGCACACTTAGGATGAGCAATAAGGGTACGGAAGTGCCTATTTCTATATACGGCGAGAGCGACGGCGTATTTGATACAAACGATTCCATCCTTTTTTATGGCATAGCAAACAACGATATGTATACCTCTAAAAATGTATATTGGTTGACCGCAGGCGATGGCAATGGTCAACGGATGCGTACGGTGGATGGGACACTTTCAGGGAGCGCTGCCATACCGGATTACTTTCCTGCCACCTTGCATGCCGAGGAGGACAGCTATTACTGGCAAACCATTCCCAATGGCGAGGGACAGGATCACTGGTTCTGGGATGACAAGTTAACGGCGCCGAAATCGAGAGACTTTTCCCTGGTTTTGAACCATATTTCGACTACGACTGACACAGCAACTGTGCGGGTGAGATTGAAAGGGCGTACCGACGTCCAGACGAATCCCGACCACCACACAAAGATCTATCTTAACGGTGTTGAGATAGACGATCAATCGTGGGATGGACAGATCATCTTCGATCATGAAGTGTCTGTGCCCCATTCCTATCTAAACGAGGGGGCCAATACCATCCGCGTGGAAGCTGTTGGGGACACCGTGGCCACAGTGGACCAGGTTTTTGTGGATTGGTTAGAGATTGATTACTTTGATACCTACGTGGCAGAAAATGATGAACTTCATTTTGGTGTACCAACAGCCGGTACTTTCCAATTCAAAGTATCCGGTTTTAGCAGCAATGCTGTGAATATTTTCGATATAACAGACCCGGCCAATGTGGCACTTATCATCAATACAGGCGTTTTGACTGAAGGAAACACATACACACTGCAGTTTGAAGATGCCACCCAGGCAGGAACGCGATATTTGGCGCTGACGTCAGCACGATACAAATCGCCTGCCAGCATAGAAAGCGATCAATCATCGTCCTGGAAATCCACAAGCAACGGGGCCGACTATATTATCGTAACACATGAGGATTTCTATGACAGCGCATTAAAACTGGCTAATCATAGAAGTGATTCAGGCCTGAGAGTGGTCACGGTCAAGATTGAGGACATTTACGATGAGTTCAACTACGGCATCTTTAATCCTCAGGCCATACGGGACTTTTTGGCGTATGCCTACAACAATTGGGTCGCTCCGGCACCCACGTATATCCTGCTCCTCGGCGATGCCTGCCAGGATTATAAAGATAATCTCCATACGGGTACGGTGGATTACGTACCATCGCAGCTTATTGAAACGGATATACTGGGAGAAACGCCATCCGATAACTGGTTTGTCCTGGTAAGTGGTGATGACATCCTGCCCGATATGTTTATTGGCCGACTGAGTGCGGAAACCAAAGCACAGGCAAATGACATTGCGGATAAGATCATCTCCTACGAAAAAAATCCACCCGATGATTCCTGGAATAGGGATGCATTATTCGTTGCAGATGACGATGATGCCTCGTGTGAAGAACTGTCAGAGGAATTGGCAAACCTTCTGCCCAATAACTACATTGCTAACAAGGTTTATGCAGGTAATTACACATCGGGAGACCCTACCAAAGACATCATCAATTATATCAATAAGGGAAGCATTCTGGCCAATTACGCGGGACATGGGGCAGTGGACAGGTGGGGATTGTGGGAAGATAACACGAAAGTTATCTTTGACAATAACGATATTGAATCGTTAAACAATACGCACAAATTGACGATGGTGACCGTGGCAGATTGCCTGAATGGATTTTTTACCGGGACAAAACCACAGGTTTCTATTGCAGAAGAGTTTCAGAGGCTTGCGGATAAAGGGGCAATAGCCGTATGGGCTCCCACTGCCTTGAGTTATACATCCTATCAACGAATACTGATGCGGGAATTTTATGGGTCTATCTTTCAGGGTGGCCTGTATGGACTTGGTGCGGCTACTACTGCTGCCAAGATTGCTACCTACGCCCAAGGCGACTTTTTGGGAGAATTGGTTGAAACCTTTGTGCTCTTTGGCGATCCGGCCACACAGCTGGGTGTTTCTGCCGATTCGCCGTTGTCGGTTATCGCGCCAAACGGGGGTGAAATAATAGCCGCAGGGTCCACGTATGCCATACAATGGGAGGCACCCCAGGATATCGTGAAATTTACCTTAAAATATTCTTTGAATAATGGAAATTCATGGAAAAAAATAGCAAAAAATGTAGAGGGCACAAGTTATGAATGGAAGGTACCTGTGCTGAAAAGGGATAAGAAAAAGTGCCTGATCCAGGTGATAGGCTATAATGAATCAGGCAAAAGAAAGGGGAAAGACACATCCGATGCGACGTTTACCATTGAGGCGGTGCGGTAATAAACCGCCACCGCTTGTTCCCAAACCATGTGCTGAACTTGTTGAAGCATCCGTTTGGGAACACAATTACAGAGAAACTGAGTTTCTCGTCCAGTACACTCCCAAACAAAGTTTGGGAGCGAGCAGCTAAAAATTAGGTTTTACCACCCGTGTAACGTGAACTTCAGTTCGCAAGACATCGACATAAATGTCGTGCTATATGCCCCGACTTGCTCGAGTCAGGATGTTTTTTAAAAAACTAAATTGATACTAAAAAACAAATTCCAAATAAATCTCAAACTTCGATTATAAAGTTTTTAATTATTTGATCTTATGCATAATCCTGCCGAGAAGACCATGCAAGATGCTGTCCTGGGGGCAATGCTTAATGTATGGTGTCAAACAAAAGAGCAACACTCCATTTCTATTACGGGCCGAAGCATGTTTCCCCTTATCCGGGAAGGAGACCAGGTGTTAGTGGCTCATGGATGTACTGGTATGCGTCGTGGTGATGTGATTGTCTTTCGGCGGAGAGGCACACTCATTGCCCATCGGGTGCTGAGTATACTCAGAAATGATGCCGGACCCATATTTGTCACGAAAGGAGATAACGTCCCTCAATTCGATCCTCCCTTGAGTAACAACGAGATTGTTGGCAGGGTGCTTGCCGTTAAAAGGGGGAATCGGTGTATGCCTCTCGATACCTCAGCTTGGCGGATATTGGGGTGGTTTATTGCGGTGAGTACGTTGTCTTTAGCCCAAATACATGGTTGTGGACGCAATCTCAAACAAAAATTGTTCGGTACTTATTTTTCCTGCTTGACTCCTGTTTTCCATAAGTGCGAGCAGGTCTTTTCCTTCTTCATTCGAAAAATTCTGTTCGCAGTCTTTTGTAAGTGGAAATCACGTCTTCATGAGAAATAGGAAGTTATTAATGAAGAACCAAAAGTAAAAGGAAGAAGAGTTTCATATGAATTTATCTCCAGAAAATAGACTCTTATCATACTGTGCTCAGATCAGGATTCCCCAGGATGCAGTAGATAAAGTTAAAGACATTATAAGCCTCTCACTGGATTGGGAAGAGGTCCTGAACGCTGCTTTTTGGTATGGTATTGCCCCGTTGCTTTACAGTAATCTGAAAAACATTCAGGAGAGCCAGTTTATTCCTGAAAATGTCATGGATAAGCTTCAGATGGCCTATTACAGCAATGCGGCAAGAAATATGCGCATTTATGCAGAACTAGATAGAATTTTGGGGGCATTTCGTGTCAAAGGTATGAAAATTATTGTTCTAAAGGGTGCGGCTTTAGCCAAAACAGTTTATGGTGATATTGGTTTAAGACCAATGAGTGACATTGATCTCCTGGTGAAAAAAGAAGACCTTTCTCATGCAGAAAAAATAATGACCGAATTAGGGTATCATTTTCATGGTGATATGCCCCCAGAATGGTATCGTGAGAATGATCAGCATATAAGCTATCTCCATCCGGAGAAGAATATCCCGGTTGAAATTCACTGGCATATAGCAAGGAAGGCCCATCCGTCACGCATCCGTATTATTGACACCGATATCATCGAAAGATGGTGGGAAGAAGCTGAAACCATAGAATTTTCAGGAAGAAAGGCACTCATGCTCTGTCCCAATGATTTAATTATCCACCTTTCCATTCATTTTTTACAGCACCGTTTTGGAGGTCGATATTTTAGCAAACGTGCACTTATTCAATTGTGTGATATCCTTCAAACACTCGAACACTATAGAGACGAGATTGACTGGGTAAGGGTTAAACGTAGGGCAGAACAATACGGGATAGATGACCTTATTTATGCTACTATTTTCATCGCAAAGGAAATTATCAAAGGAAGCGACGATTTTATTTGTAATGCCCTTACTGGTTTTGCCTCGGTGAGTTTAGATAAAGAGTTAATGTGGCTGATTCGGGAGAGAATCCTCACGATAGACGATGATAACACCTTCGTCCCCAACACAGTGGTTCAATCACGAATAGCTCATACGTTTCAAGAAAAGATAAAGATTTTACTAAGAGGCGTATTTCCTCATCCGGAGGTTATTTCTAGAAGATATTCAATTCCTTTGTCCTCTAAGAAGAGATATCTTTATTATTTAATAAATCCATTTAGTCTTCTTTTAAAATACAGAAATTTACTGTGGAACATTCCACGTTTTAAAGAAGAGACAATCCTTAAGAGGTGGATAAGTAATAAAGATTAAATTTTGTATCAATTTAGTTTTTTGAAAAAAATTGTAGCCGTCTAGATATATACAATAAACATATCAATTTGCGAGCCCGAAGGGCTTTCAGTATATAGCAGGGGGTGAAGCCCCCTGTAAATGAATAATAAAATGGTAAGCCCTGAAAGGGCGAAAGGAAAATTCCTTTTCTTCCACCCCTTCGGGGTTATTTCTTGTTGATGTTTTCTTGTCCAGGGGCTTATACCCCTGGCTATATACTTTCTGCCCTTCGGGCATTTATACAAGCGTTTCCCCAAAACCGTTGCCTTTAACAAGATCTGTGTTTTAGGGGATATATAAGGAACGTAATTTTTCAAAAAACTAAATTGTTACTAAGTTTTGACGTCAACCAAAGCGCTTAGAGTAAGTCTCCTGATAAAGGTCTCCAATTTTCTTCGCCATGTTTTCAGCAGTAAAGCTTTCGGATACGGTGGCCTTCATGGAGGATGAAAGACGGGTTCGTAATCCGGCATCATTGACCAACTTCGTCATTGCTGCCGCAAGGGCATTTGGGTCTTTTACCGGTACTAAGAGCGCGTTTTTTCCATCGACCAAAATGTCTGCGACGCCATCAATGTTCGTGGCAATTACGGTTTTTCCGGCAGCCCCTGCCTCCAGGATTGAGATGGGTTGCCCCTCCCATAGAGAAGACAAAACAAAGACGTCAATAGCAGACAAAAGCACATGGACATCCGTTCTTGCACCGAAAAAGTGAACCGAATTATAAATACCTAAGTCCTGAGCAAATTTTTCCAGCTCGTATTTAAGCTCTCCTTCCCCGATAATCCATAACCGTGCGTGAGGTTGCCTGCTCTTTACTGCCTGAAATGCCTCAAGGAGGTAGCGTTGCCCCTTTTGCACATGAAGGCGCCCCACATTTCCAAACAATATGGCAGATCCGTCAAGTCCGTATTGGGTTCTCAGCGCTTTCCTATGGCTGAGATTTTGGAATCTTTCTATCTCAATTCCATTGTGGATTATGACGCCTTTCTTTTTGTTTACTATTCCCGCCTCTAACCCTTTCTGATAATCGGACGGGCAAACGCAAATGACCCTGTCGGTCAAGCGGAGAAGAAGTTGGTCTATCACCCGCAAATGGCGGGGGAATGCGTGGTTTTTACTCAGGTAATGCATGCCATGATAACTATGGATACGAACAATGGATCTGACCGAAAGAAAAGCACCTATGCGTCCCCAAAAACCGGCCGTACCACCATGGGTATGGAGGATATCAATATTTGACCGGCGAAACATTTGTGCAACATCACGAAAGGTTTTCAAACTGATACGATTATCCATGGAGACGGAAATGGTACTAATGCCCAGCTTGCCGGCTTCATCAACCAGAAAACCCCGACCATTACACGCTATACTGACCTCAAATTTCTCACGATCAAGATACTTTGCAAGCATCAACACATGAACCTGCCCCCCACCAATGCTTGCGTCATCAATCATTTCCAAAATGTGGATTTTCTTTACAGACATCGCAGCTTTCCCGTTGCACGGAGATACAACCTGATCATTTCAGACTGTAGCCTTCCCAGATGTTTACGATAGTAATAGAGCTGGCTGGTGCGATAAAATTCGTTGATTTTTTGCTTATCAACATTACCGGAGCTTCCGGCGAGTAAATGAATAATGGATGTCGATGGATAGTACATGACTTGCCATCCGGATGAGTTAAGCCGCTTGCAGAGGTCTTTATCTTCGAAGTACATAAATATCTTTTCATCAAAGCCGCTAACCTGCAAAAAAGCCTTTTGACGAACCATGAAGCATGCGCCGGTTAACCAGCCAACGGCTTTTATCTTGTTAAACCGGCGCTCTAACAAAGGGCACATAACTGCGCGCCATTTGCGGGCAAGGGAATACACGATTTTGTCAATAAATTCTCCAAAAAGATTGGGAAGCCGTCCTGCTGAAAGTTGGAAATACCTGTCATCAAAAAGGATCTTGGGGCCCACTGCGCCAACCTCCGGATATTTATCAAGAAAATCAGCTAACAACTTGATCGAATTCTCAAAAAGAATCGTATCTGTGTTAAGAAACAAAAGATACATACCTTTAGCCAGGCTGGCGCCAAGGTTGTTTCCCCGGCTGAAGCCAAGATTGACTGAACTTTCGATAAGGTGTACATGGGGAAATTCCGAACGAACAATCTGCCTGCTATTATCAGAAGACGCATTATCAACAACAATAATCCCGAAGGAAATGCCTTTTGTTTGTTCGTAAATCGATTTCAAACATTGCCGGAGAAGTGCAGCAGAATTGTAATTTACCAGAATAACGGACACCTTCATTTTAACGGTAATTTACCTGTTCGCGGATTATTGTATTGTGAATAACCGTGAATAATATTCCAATGATGAACCAAAGAAATACTGCATCGGGTTTCTTCCAGAAGCTATCGGTAAAACCGTGCAAGAAGATGGAAATGAGACTTGCCGTGATACCCATCAAAAGCGCCTTTTCGTATTCTGATCTTGATAGCCGCCATGATCTTATTGCTGTATAAAATACTGTTATAAATAGCCACAGGAATGTCAGCAAACCAGGGATACCTGATTCTACCAGTAAATGAAGAAAGATGTTATGCGGATGGGATAATCGTTCAATACCCTTTATTCTGGTCTTTCTCTTGACCTTTATTTCCTGGGATTGTTCAACCATTTCGTTTTTTTGTTGCTTTTCCGCGTTTCTTATTTTTTTTGCGTACTGTTGATATACGTCCCGAAAATTCCTTTTGCCTGGCCCTATGCCTAACACAGGATGATCTTTCGCTATGGCGATTGATGCCTTCCAGCATAACAACCGTTCACCTAAAATTTCTTCGGATGTGAAAAACTTGTTAACCTGCGCGATGGTTTTTAACTGCGTGATAAACCTGGAAGGTAAGATGAAGATACCTAATGTACACATGCCAATCAATAGAAATATCAGGTACCTCCTTTGAGCGGCAAAACCGATAAAAAACGTCGTAACTAAAATGGCTACCCAGCTTGTCCTGTTCATTGTTAAGATTAAAGAAAAGCTGCATACGAAAATGAGAATGGACACATAGATGCGGTTTACTCTATTTTTGTAATAGAAAAATAAGCAGACAACAATGGGTAATACTAACGATATATATTTTGCGATCCGGGAATGATATTCAAAGGTGGCCACAAATCTTTCATCACGGATAGCTATTCCAGTGTAATATCCATACAAACCGTACGCGCACACGAGACCACAGGTAATGAGCATGGCTTTTATGATCCGCTTTATTTGTTCCTGACTTTGGATGGTATTCACCATGCAAAAAAAGAGCATAAAATATGTGAGATAATCATGGAATATCGTCCCAAGGCTGTACTGGATACGAGCCGAATGAAATGAAGCCATTAATGAACACAAAAGGAATGAAATGATAGGAACGTTGAGTGCTGTTTTCATGAAAAGTACCTTTTTTTCTGACAACATCCGCGCCACCCAACACCCGATAACAGTCAACAGGCACAGTAATTTCAGGATATCTGCACTGAATGGGAAAAAAGAGAAGATAAAAAAATAGCCAATAAAGGCATACTCTGAAATGTGGCTTGTGTAAGATGTAATAGGCTTATTATCCATAATGAATTTTTAAATCAGTTCTCGTGTCTCTTCTTTTTAACAGGTTTTAAACCCATCCAATCAGGGCATAAGAAAAGATGCCACAGAAAGAGCTTATAATATACTGATAGCCGGTAATGAAGTTTTTTGTTTTGGAATAACACGAATATATTACCAATAATATTTGCAGCTAAGTTCACAATAATCTTTATCAGGTATAATATTCTGAGCATGATATACGAAAAGGTGGACCTGTTTTTTCTGAAAAAAATATACAACGAACGGCAATACTCCACCTGTGATTGCCATGGCACCATCTTCTTGCTCTGCCCCCCCAGGTGAATGACCCTGGCGTCCGGTATATGATACACCTTCCAGCCTGCCTTTTGCACGCGATAACACCAATCGGTTTCCTCCAGAAAAAAGAAGTAATCTTCATCCAATTTCCCAACATCCTCTATTGCCTTGTTCCTTATCATCATACATGCCCCAATAACTGATTCTACCTCCGTTGGTTGTGGTGCCTGCGTCTTTTTACTGGGATATTTTCCGGGAAAGAGCCACCGCAATAAACTTTTGTTAAAAAGCTCCGTTGCCAGGGTCGGATGATTATCATAACTATGCTGCCTTGTGCCATCAGATTTTTGCAGTTGTGCACCAACGATCCCAGCATCTTTATGCTGTTCCATGAATGAATACATTGCCTGTATGGCACCTTTCTGTAAGAGGGTATCAGTGTTGAGTAATACACTATACGTATATTTGGTTGTATTTTTCTCTAATGCCTGGTTCACAGCGGCAGCAAATCCCCTGTTCTCCCGGTTTTCTATGACGAAAACCTGTGGAAGTTGATCATGCACGGCTTTAACACTATCATCCCCGGAACCATTATCGACTACAGTTATGTGGTAACTGATGCCCGTAACGGTCGTATAAACAGAACGGATGCAATCTATCAAGAGTTGTCTGGTATTCCAGTTTACAATGATAAAATTCAGGGCAATCATAGAAAAGGGTAAAAAGAGAAATTAAGAAGATGGGACGTTACGTAACTCTGCAACAGCAACTTTCAGGACATCTTCAACCAGGATTCCTTCCGGATTGTACATGATTTGCGCAATATCCGGCGGTGGACCCCAGTGATTAAAATTACGCTTGAGAAACACTGCAATGGTACGTACCCCCAGTGCGCAGGAAAGGTGCATCGGGCCACTATCACAAGCAATGAAGAGCTTGCAATGTGAGACCATGGAAGCAAATGTTCTCAACGAAGGTTCAAAGACGAGGGGAATATCATTCCCCAATGATTGTCCAAAAAATCCCATCAATTTTTTCTCATCAGGCCCAAAAAAAACGATGACGTGTATTCCCTGAGCACGAAGGGTTGTAATCAGTTTCAGGAAATTCTCTAGAGGCCATTTTTTACCTTTTGATTTCCTGCCCCCAACAAAAACCCCGACAACAGGAACCTGATTCACTCCAATCAATGCCGTTACTTTTCTTTTCCCTTCCTCTTTTTCTTCAGGAGACAATATCAGTTGTGGCAATACCTGTTGTGTTTCCATCCCCATGGTATGAAAAAATACCGGCAGGACTTTATACTTATTTTTTTCCGCTGGCCTCGGAATGGAAATGTTAAACCAACTGTCCCATTTCCCCCGGGCCCCGGCGCGAAAGCGCGCCCCGGAAAATCCCACAATAAATGAGTTCATCATTGACTGTGAACAACTCACATCAACTGCCAGATCATACTTACGAGATCTCATTTTGTATAAGAGAGAGAAATAAGACCATAAAATACCGGGAAAATTACGGGTTATGCTATAGTGGTGATCAACTGGCAGATATTTATAAAGTAATCCTGATGCGGGAGAGCCAACAAAATCAATCGTGGCATGAGGAAAATTTTTTTTGAATATACCTATGGACGGTATTGCAAGGATGGCATTTCCTATGCGAAAGTTGGCACGCACCAACAAGATTTTTTTTATTTGCTCTTTTAGAAGATTGACTTGCTCCTTCTTTACCTCATGCAGGAACAGGCTTGTCGTCCTCATAATCAGGCGGCGGATTTTCTTATTCAAAAAATAAGGGAGAGGATGTTTCAGCCAACCCTTCACACTCTTTTTATTTGTTTTGACCATGTATTTCTGAACTATTTATCGTGAATGACAAAGTAACTTGATTGTATAGAAATTTTTATTTTATTTATGCGATATTTATGGCGATAGGAACATGAAAATCCCCCTTAAAAAAAGGAGACACCGGGGGTTGTAAGTAGCACACATTCGGGAAAAATCACAACCCCCCGTTTCCTCCTTTGGCAAGGGGGATTAACGTGATCGTTTGTTTTTTTTGCTTTCCATTTTACACTTCCGACTCGTTCGGGTTGGGTAGTTACCATAACCGGAAATAGTATCTAAGCGTTCTCAAATTTAACGGATCATATTTCAAAGACAGACGGAAATTTTCATTTGCCAGACGTTTATTCCCTATCCGTAAATAATATCGACCGGTCTTTGCATAATGCGAAGCCAGCCGTTTTTTATAAAGTTTTTCACTAATTCCGAATTCCTTGTCATTGAACGTATTATATGTTTTATCAATAACCAGCTTTTGATATTTTAAGACATTATTCCTGTTTTTGCTCAAAGAAAGCGGATTATGTCTGTATTTAACCAACGGTTTATTAATCCCTGAGACTTTAAAATAAAATGCAATACGTAACCACATATCCCAATCCTGGCAATTAAAAAGTTGTTCGTCAAACAAACCTGTCGTTGCAAATACATCTTTTCGTACTACCACGGATGAGGCAATGATAAAATTCTGTTCGGAAAATAACCGGATAAAAATATTATCGGATGGTAACCGTCTCTTGGAACACCCATCAAGCGCATATCCCTTTTCATCCATGTTTATCTGTTTTGAATATACCATACCGATATCCTGGTGTTTGTCGAAATGTTCCATGTCTGCCTGTAATTTTTCAGGCAACCAGAGATCATCTGCATCAAGAAAAGCTATATATTTACCTCGAGCTGATTGAATGCCGACGTTTCTTGCGGTGGGGAGTCCTCTGTTTTGTTCCAGTTTTATGTACCTTATCTTTTGCATAAATGGGTTCAATACTTCTTTTGAATTATCAGTCGATCCGTCATCAACAACAATAATTTCGTAAAAATCATATGTCTGCGATAAAACCGACCCAAGAGAGCCGGGTAAAAAACGCGCACAGTTATAGGTAGGTACTATTACGCTGACTAAGGAACGATTATCATTCATGGTTATACATGCAGAAGTACTGATTTCCTGTAAAAAATTTTATTTTTTTACCCTCATCTGGTTCTCATAGAATGCATACATCTCTTGCCCGATTTTGTTAAGATCATAAGTTTTCCCCTGACTCTCCGATCTTTTCGAAAAATCGATTAACATATTTCTGTCCGAATACAATTCGTGAATTTTTTTCATTATTTCTTTCGGGTCATCATGAACAATAAAACCATTTACACCATCTTGAACAATTTCTTGCATGAAATCATTGTGTAAACAGATAATCGGTTTCCCCATAGCCTGACATTGCCTTAATGCACGGGCAGTACCATCAGAACCA
Organism: Candidatus Brocadia sp.; assembly: GCA_021646415.1. NCBI lineage: Bacteria > Pseudomonadati > Planctomycetota > Candidatus Brocadiia > Candidatus Brocadiales > Candidatus Brocadiaceae > Candidatus Brocadia > Candidatus Brocadia sp. The sequence goes on along the minus strand of SOEU01000009.1, from coordinate 138,114 downwards.
GCTACGGTATAAAACATTATATCAAAAGAATTAATAGCATCCCAGTAATCATGTTTTCTGTATCCACCAGGCACTATTATATCTGTAAGACCATACTTTTTAATAGGCTCCATGACAAGTCTCTGAACATAGGGCCCTTTCCCAAACAGTAAAAACTTTATTCTTTTCTGCGATTCCTTTATCAGCTTTGCTGTTTCAATAACCAGATCGAATCTCCTGTGTGGTTGAATACGCATGACAAGACCTACGACGAAATCTTCTGCTGATAATCCAAATGCAGGTCGAATATTTTGAAGTTTTGCTGGTATCTGCTGCAGATCTAACCACGGCTTTATATAGACTACATTTCTAAACTCCTGAAATAAATCGTCATAGAGCTTTTTCTGAAAGACCGTAATTCCGTTTGCGGTCTTCCAAAGGGTTCTTTTCAATTTACCGGGATAAGCATCCTTAAGATTTGAAAATACCTTAATGAAATTTTCGGAATTACCCGGAAGGGTAACCAGGTCCCGCTCCCGAAAGAAGTGAATTATATCTGGTTTAACCTGACGTATAATTCGCATTACCAACCTTCTGTTTTTCATTAATGAACCAATACCACCACGCTTTTGCAGTCCCTGAATAAGATGAATTCTGTCCGTTCTGACATGAGCAACAAACCTGCTTTCGGGGCATTTTGGTGGGCTCATAAGCAAAAAAACCTCAGCCTTTTCACTCATGAAGTTGCATAATTCAACTATAGGCTGAGAAGGACCTGTCCACTTCCAATCCGAATATAGATAAAGTATCTTCATTAAGATTAAATCTCTTTTATGATGTTAATAAATTTCGGTATATTTGCCTTCAGGGAATAAGCAGATTCCACTGTTTTCTTCCCTTCCATTCCCATGCGTTCCCGAAGGGCCTTGTCCTTTATGAGAAGACCAATCTTTTCGATCCATTCCTCTGCGGAGGCAGCAAAGAAACCATTTTCCCCTTCTTTTATTATTTCCGTATGTACGCCGACCGGTGAGCAGACAGCAGGAATCCCCACAGAGAGATATTGAAGTAATTTGGTAGCGCATTTACCTTTCGTCCATTCATGATCAGGCAAAGGTGCCAGACCAATATCAATATCCTGCAAATCTGCATTTTCATCTTCAAGCACCCACATTTTTTTTATAACCGGCATCGTATTACAATCGAAAAAATCGTTACAAATAATCTTTAGTTCTACAGATTTGTATTGGCTTGCTACATAATCAAAGGCGGGAATTAATTCCTTTAAGAACGGAAGAGAAGACTTGCTTCCTATCCAGCCAATGGTAATTTTTTCTTTGCTGCTGCAATAATCTTTTGTCGTATATTTCCTTGTGTCGATTGCAGTTGGCAAAATATCTATATTTTTATTATAGGGTATAGCTTTTGATTTCAGGTACTGATTTCCGGCTATAATCTGGTCACTGTACCGTACCATCCTGGCAAATGTCCTTTGTCTTTTAAAAGACCGTCCACCGCCATCTACCGGGCTTTTAAACATAATGGCATCATCGAAATCGTATATGATCCTGATGTGCTTCCTTCTCAAATACCAGAGTTGCCAGTGCCACAGCCGTTTCTTCTGGATAAAAATGGTATGATAGTCTTTGAGTTCTGAAAACAGTTTCATCCATTGAAAGAAGGAATTCGGAAATAATGCAGCGTGCGTCTCTATCTGTGCTTCTTGAAGAGAAGGGAGGTATTGCAATACCCTGTATCTGCTTGCAGGGTGGTCCCATCCCTGTATAAGAAAGTAAACCTTTTTCATTATTAGTTATTTTTTATCTGTGTAATCTGTGTTTTTGGATTCCATACATGTTTCCGCCGTATGCTTAATTGAATAATTGCCCGTACTATTTCTTTATCTTCTTTCGTAAGATTATTTATGCCTGCATACACCCGATAAAATCGTAATCTGTCTGTGTATGTAATACAATGGGGAATAGATGCATTTAACTGGGATAAATTTTTCACCGTTTTTTTGATGGTTATTTTTTTTTGAAAAGTTACCCGGTCCAGATCCAGATAAAAAAAATCCCAGGTATCCGGTAGTTCCATAATCATGATATTATTCGCCTTTAAATCATGGTGATATATGCCTGTGTCGTGGAGTTGCTGAAAAGATCTTGCTAAACAGGAAACAAACTCCCGTTTTTTGCCGGTTGTAGCCTTATTACAAGAATCATGAAATTTTTCACTCACGTATTTGTTACACGGAAGACAAGCAGAAATGTCCTCCATAAGAATAAAACTCTTTTTGAGTATACCAGTTCTTTTTTCCTCAAATAATGCAATGGGTTTGGGAGTCCGAAAGTTTGCCGCCATCAAACCATGAGCAGCAATCCATGCCCTTCGTGCAGGAGAACTCCAGAAGGAATACAAAAATCTCTTCCAGGCGGATGGATATCTGTATTCTTTGATGCATACACTTTTAATGCCTTCGTGAGATACAGGGAGAAGCGTGATGCCTGTTTTTGCGGATGATTTTACAATAGTACCGGGGCGCTCCTTGAAGCAAAGCATGTGTTTCCTGATCAAGGCAGCTAGTGTGCTAACATCCCATTCATTTCGCATGTTTACGGTATAACTGGCATGGGTAGTAACCTTGAATACATTATTCGTTTTTAAACATTTTCTCGTTCTACTGTGCCAGAGTCTATGCCGGGTCTTGTAAATTTCCTTTAGGACGGCCTTACGAAAATTTTCCCCGTCTCCGGGAACCAGTTGTCTTGTATAATTATCTATCAACTCTGTTATTTCTTCGTTTGTACAGGTATCGGTGACAGAATATAATAACCTCGATAGTTCCCGAATCCGTAACGATAATGGTGGTCTCTTTTTAAATGCTGCGCGTCCGAGGTCTAGCAAATAAAATAACGTGGTATTCTCCCGGTCCACCAGTATATTCTCAGCATGGAGCTCTCCATGAAAAATACCGTGATCATGTACCGTTTTAACGTAGGAAATAAGATTGTTAAGGAACGTATTCTTCTTTGACACCTGTGAGGATGATCGTTGGACAGTAATTAATAACTCCTTTACCGTCGTGCTATTTGGTATTGCCTTTGAGATGATATAACAATCCTTTAACATCCCAAAGCGCCTCTTTTCTCCCACCGCAACAGGTTCTGCGGTAAGTAACCGATTCTTAAGCAGCCGATGGCTGCAGTTCCATTCCTTCTGTGCCTTTGATAAGGAAAATAATGATTTAACGCCTTCCAGCCAGTTCCTGGTCGTGTACCGTTTTATGTAAAAAGACCCTTGATTATGTGTGTATCGTAATACCTTTTTATAATATCCATTACGGACGACCTCACACTGTTTCTCTTCATGAAGGGCATGAAACATTTCTCTTAATACGTCCGGCAGTACCCCTTTTGCCGACCACCGAATGTCATCTCTGATAAAAGTATTTATATCCATCTATTTTATTGGATTGGTATCTCGCACCTTACGATAAATCCTGAGCGTTTTTTCAATATTTGCTTCAAAGGAATACATTTCTGCCTTTTGTCTTGCGGCAAGGCCTATTTGTTCCCTTTTTTCTTTTTCCAGAAGTACGTTAATATAATTTGTTATTTCCTTTGCGTCAACGGGGTGATTAATAACGAAACCGTCTTGCCTGTGGGTAATAATCTCTGATACGCCACTGGTATTGCTGGCAATAACCGGAAGTCCGGATGCCATTGCCTCAAGACAGGCAGTACCAAAGGCATCATACTCGCTGGGAAAAACAAAAATATCTCCCCCGGCGTATATCTCCTCGGTCTGTTTGCACACACCTGCAAAGACCACCTTGTCAAGAACGTCTTTTTCCTTTGCGAGCCGTTGGTATTCCCGAACGTTTCCTTTCCCCACAACGAGCAATTTTACTTTTCGAGATTTATTAACCAGAGACAATGCCTCAATTACATATTTCAGGCCTTTTCTCTTAAAACCGGAACCAACAAATAACAGGAGAACTTCATCTGGTGCAATTCCGTATTTAGCCCTTACTTTATCTCTATACGTTGTTCTGTTTTGAGGCGTAAATATATTGATGTCTACCCCATTATAAATAACCTCTATGGCGTCTGGAGATAATTGATAATGGTGTATAATTTCTTTCCTGCATTGTTTCGAGATACAGGTAATCTGCTTATAGTATTTCCTTTTGAAAATAATCCTTTCTAAAAACAGCAGGCTAAAGTGCCTTGGATTCAGGCATATGAGAATCTTGCCAAACAGAGATTGCATCAAGGGGTAGGTATGCATCATATAGTCCCAATGACATCCCCCGCCGACCCGGTAAATATCCTGAAACAATGTTTGGGTAAATCCGTGAACGAGATCAAATTTTACCTGAGTTTTTTTAATAATCTTAGGGGCATTTACTGCAAATGTCCAGTATTTTAATGGCGACCAGAAGGTAATGGCCGGAACAGGATGGCAGATCAATCTCTTATTACGGTCTCCACCAAATCGATGTGCAAAGATATGAACTTCATAACCGCGATCGAGGAGTTGTTTGGATAAGTTACACACATAACTTTCCACACCGCCTTTTTCCTTAATAAACTGATACACCACTAATGCAATTTTCATTGTAACTGCTCTAAGTATTCTGGAATATAATTTTTACGAAATTTATTTATAATACCATAAAAAATCCGAAAGTTGCATTAGCAAAAATCAAATAATGTGATATAATAAAATCGGAGAGGAAAGGAAAAGCGGAGTGCATGAGGTTAAACGCCTCAAGGTATAAGTTTTAACAACTATGTATCTAAAGCAACCACTTTCAATCCTCTCCAGTAAGTTCTTTGAAAGTATCAGTAACGTTTAAAGTAGACACGTGCAGCAAAATATAATAAAAGTTCAATAAAGAGCGTCGGAGTCTCTTAAACGTTGCTGTTAACTATAAAGCTTCCTTAACCCGATGGAAAAACAGAAAGGGGTATACGTAATGAGGAAGTCGGTTGTATAGCCTGGTACGCCAGAAATGACGTACCAGGCTATTTTTGTTTATGGTCATTAAACCCCGGTTATTCTCTTCTGCAGAATAAAAGTATGGAGAAGATGAGCAATTTGCGTTATGCATAAATATCGGTTACAATTAAATCACATATCTGTCAGGGCGCATCCAAAAAGACTTAGGGTTGTTTTGTTGACCCTTTACAATACCTGAGCACATGGAGGATGCGCCTTTTTTTCTGCATTAATGATCTGCTATAAAATCATTGATCAAAATTACAAATAAAAGTGTTTTTACAGTGCCAATGCTATAAAACAACAATTACCGATTGTGACAAACCGTACAATGAACTCCCATAGGATTAGGATGTGGAGGCTCACCACCCCTACCCCCAGGATGGCATAGTTCACAGGGATTTGGAAAGAAATCTGGGTGTGGAGAATCTATTGCCGAAGGGTGTGTTGGAGTGGGGTGACATACCGTACATGAGACCGTGGATATCGGAAAATGACAATTGACGCAATGGCGACTTCTTATTTTTCGCCCACTCCTTACACCAAGCCACGATGCTAAATTTGCATGACTTAAAGGGACTGTACTTTCATGACATCGAACGCAAAAATCTTCCTGATGGCATACGCTGCATTTCTTCCGTTCCCATGATGCAGCAAAACCATGGGTCTTTCTGCGCCATGCGTTATTGTGACTTTTCGGTTTTTGGTCTTGATGGCAGCTGATACACCAGTAATTGTCATTATGGCATCGCTTACAATAATCCTGATTGTAATAGAACTCGCTTCCGTGTTTTTGTATCCAATATGGGTCATCATGTTTCACCCATCGATCTTCGTGATAAAGTGGCATACGATTCTTTTTTATATGCTTGTGGCAGACATCGCATGCAATCTTGTCTTCTCCTCGTTCTTTGTGGCATGGAATACAGGTGCCAAACATGTCTGGAATAAGATCCAGGGTAATTGCATCACTCTTCTCGATGCCCGCATGACACTGTTTGCACTCTACTTTATTTTCAAGGTGTACCTTATGGGTAAATTTTAAATCCCGATATTTTTTCGGGATATTGTGCTTAACCTTTATTTCCATGCCCGGTTTTGTATGGCACAACAAACAGGATTGAGGATCACTGGTATCAAAATTTTTCATATGGCAGCTAAGGCATTTCGCCATTTTAGGCCATTTTGGCTCAAGGTCATCTTTGTAGGCGTGACAAATATTACAGTCCTTTAAACCCCTCTCTATATGCTTAGCATGGCTGTAATGAATTTCCGACTCTTTACAACCTCCTATCATCATAAGAAAGGCAAAAGTCACAAAGGAAATGAGATAATAGAATTTTTTCAATTTTCGCCCTTAAAGTATGATGAAATAAATTTTAGATATTTTTTCAACAACCCGGTGCAACACTTCGTTAAAAATTAATACTGTAAGAAAGCAAGAGTTGATGAAAGGTATCCGGGTCTGTGTCGCTTATTTCAGACGACCAACGCATGCTTATATCAGAATGCTTCGATAATAAATATTTCAGCCTTAGATAATACGTGCGCACATCGATCTTTTGCTCAATATCCCTGGTGTACTCACTGTCGAGGACCGTTTGCAGATCATTACTTCCAACAAAATTGTATTTATAGAAAGAATAGCTCGTGCCAACACCCACATCAAATTTCCCAATTTTTTTATCATAGTCAACACCAATGTCTACCGAGTGATCAACACCCTTCACGTTCCAATATTCTACCGTAAAGGCTGCTTTGGATTTTTGTAAAAGGACATTATTCACATTGAATGAAAAAAAGGTCCTGTTATAGTCGCGATTGAAGGTATCTTCATCATCTTTGTCTATCACACTCCTGTGATCGTAACCGCTGGATATACCAAATTTTTCTCCCAAACCCTTATATCCTGTCACGCTGATGAGTTCGAAAGACTCTAAGGTTCCCAGGAGTTGAAAAAAAGGAGAAATGTTGTTGCTCTGCTCACCTAACGAATGAATAAATCTGTAATACGATACCTGGATGTTTGCATCCCAATCAATCTTATCCCAGGATAGTTTGACCAGGAAATCTTTCGGCAGCGTATTCAGGAGGGTATATCTTCCATAAAAATTAAAGTCTTCATAAATTTTTTGCCACAGGTTAAGTCCCACCTCATCATCGATAAAATCATCGTCTATAATACGAATGTAGTCTAGCGTTGTACGGGTATCCATAAACGGCCGGAAAGCCACACCGCTTCCTGTCACGGTATCAAAATAGGTGCTGGAGTATTGAGAAACCCTGAGACCACCAAAGATGTAGCCTTCAACAGGCCCAATTTGCTGTTCGTACTTTGCACCATCAAAGAGAATGTTTTCGAGAGAGTATAGATACTGACGTCCGAGACGTAGATTTGATTTATCAATAACGGGGTTCTTGATATCTGCATATAAATAGTAAAGACGTCCGTTGTATTGGTGATCGTAACTATCCAGGATGTCTCTGAATGCCCCTGATTTTGACTCTCTTCCGTCGAGATCGGCCGTAAACCTCCCTGAACCCGATATGGTTATTTTGTCACGCAAAAAAGGTCTGGTGGAAAAGCGCAGATAATCATACGTGTCGTGGTCATCTTGTCCCCCATTTGCCCAGCGACCTTCATAGTGAGCCCGAAAATTTCCGGAAATAAAGTCTTTGTAAGTAAAACCGCTTGATTCGCTTACGCCTGTTATTATATCGGTAGTGTTCTCAGTTTGAGCAAAAAGAATAGTTGAAAACATAAGGATACTCACAAAGGAAATTACAACTATCCTTGATATGGAGAAACGCAGGCGCATTGAAATGGTGTGTATTAGTTAGAGTCAAAATCAGAAGTCTTTATAGAAGACGCCGCATTAATTTCCTTTGTAGTTGTATAGATAAAATCTCCTGAAGGATTACCGTTACCGTTTGCTTCATTTCCAGCGGCGTAAAATGTTATTGGATCTGTCGTATCGGCGGGGGCCTTCCACTTGACCTTCCATTTCTTTTTTTTGGTACCTGCAAATGTATGCTCGACATATTTACGTTTATCCTCTTCCGCAAGCCCCCGGGAATCATTGGGACGTATTATTTGTGTATTTTTATTTATCTTTTTAAATTTTCCAACCCTGTTATTATTGGCATCAAGCGCCGTCATCTCAAACCCATGCAATTTCCCAATTGACTCAGTAAATGAAATCTCTATCTTGATGAACTTACCAGGCCTGTACGTGTCTGGCCCGTTAATTGAAAATACTGCACTCCCCGAATTGAGTTCGAAGGAATTATGACAGCCTATGGCATTACAGGTGCCTATGTCGTTTGGCGCACCTGTCCGGTAAGCAGGAGGTCCGCCGGACCAGGCATAGAGGGTATTTATGCACAAGCTATAAAAAATATAACTTAACACAAGGCCTGGTATGGATATTTTAATCATTCTCATTGGCTCAACTCCTTTTTTTCGTTAAAGTTACACAAAGCAGGTGTTTTTTTCAATAAAATTATTTTGTAATGCTTTTATATGAAACGGTGCAGTAGTAATCATTTGTGGGATTTGGTATAATAGGACACATCAATAATGAAGTGCAACACATGGGAAGGCAGGAAGTAAAAAATGAAGGTAGGCAAGTTCGAAATTTATCCTGTAACCGATGTCAACATTTTCCTGGATGGTGGAGCGGTCTTTGGAATTGTACCCCGCGTCTTGTGGGAGAAGGTCTATCCGCCTGATGAGAGAAACAGGATACAATTATCTCTCCACTGCCCCCTGGTCGTGACAGAGAGATATAACATCCTGATCGATACGGGAGTTGGAACAAAGCATAACGAGAAATTTTGCCAAATTTACGGTATTGATAAAAAATACAACCTGTTGCAATCCTTGTGTCATTTTGGTTATCAGCCCAAAGATATCGATCTGATTATCAATACTCATCTGCACTTTGACCATGCTGGTGGAAATACCACTATGAATGAAAATGGTAAGATTGTCCCCGCATTTCCAAATGCAAGATATCTCGTCCAGAAAGGAGAGATGGAGGCTGCGATGAATTCAAATGAAAGGACAAGGGCAAGTTACCTGGCTGAAGACTTTTTGCCTATAGATGACCATAAACTTCTCTCCCTCGTAAACGAAGACATTATAGAACTGGATAAAGGGATCTCCCTCATAAGAATTGGTGGTCACACCCAACATCATCAATGTGTAAAAATCGAATCTGTGGGACACGTGGCCTTTTTCCTGGGAGACCTGGTACCCACCGTTGCCCATTTACATTACCCCTACATTTCTGGATACGATTTATTCCCTTTGGAAACCCTGGAAAACAAAAAGAAGGTATTGAAGCAGGCATTTGAGGAACACTGGCTCCTGATCTTTCAACACGATCCTAGAGTACTCATGGGTTACCTTAAGAAGGTGGATGGGCGGTTTGAGGTTGAGGAAGTAACACTATAGGGAACACAGATAGAAATGTACTGGTATAATAATTCAGATGCGTTATCAAAATTTGAGTCATCATTTTTAAGAGAAAAAAAATGAAACAATTCCACACACAATTCATAGAGGTAGATCATAAGGAAGCAATAAGCACCGGTGGGAGAGATGCTTTTTTGAATCTTCAGATTACAATCTATTAAAAGTGAAAGAATTGCCCATTCTTGCTAAAAATCCGAATCCAAAAATTATTTATTCAAAATGAAGAAACAAGCGCCATCTCTGTATAAAGTCCTTTCCATTGCCGGTTCTGATTCCGGAGGTGGGGCTGGAATACAGGCAGACATCAAGACTATTACGGCCATTGGTGGCTATGCCACAACCGTCATTACCGCACTGACCGCTCAAAATACCCTGGGTGTCCATTCCATCTTTGAGGTGCCGGCATCCTTTGTCGGTCAACAAATAGATGCCGTAATGAAAGACATCGGCACGGATGCCATTAAAACGGGGATGCTGCTGTGCAAGGATATCGTGGATGTGGTAAGTTCGAAAATCAAGGAGTATCACATCAAACGTGTTGTGGTAGACCCGGTCATGCTCTCCAAGAACGAAAAGAGATTGTTGTCGACCGACGCCGCTAATGCCCTTACTTCTCAACTATTTCCTCTGTCCCTTGTCGTAACACCAAATATTCCGGAAGCAGAATATATCAGCGGTTTAAAGATAAAAAATGTATCCCATGCAGAAGAAGCCGCTAAATGTATTTATCAATTAGGTGCTTCGCATGTACTCATAAAAGGCGGACATGCTGGAAAATTATGGGATACGAACAATAAAGATAAGGTTATTGATATTTTATATGATGGAAAACACTTTGAGTATATTGAAGGTGAATACATACCGACAAAAAATACCCATGGCACAGGTTGCACCTACGCCTCAGCAATAGCTACCTATTTAGCCAGGGGAAATGGGTTAAGAGAGGCCGTTGTTCAGGCAAAGAGATTTGTTACAATCTCTATTCGGAAGTCCTTTAATCCTGGCAAGGGATACGGCACTTTGGATCAGTTCGGGACGGTACAATTCCCTTGAATTAATTAGGCTTTATTGGTATACTTTTGATAACATTATTCTGAAATTTTATTTTTTAAAAATTGTCTTGGGATATTCCTGCTATGTGTCTCTGCGATAAATCTTTTTAATTGCGGCTTCTCGCAATAGATATTTGTTTTATAGTGAGGATGTACTAATATGCAACAAATTGCTTCTTTAGAATCAAGCGTATTGGTATTAAACAAATTTTTCATGGCCCTTCATGTAATTTCGGCAAAGAGGGCATTTGTTTTATTATGCAAGGAAGCCGCGGAGGTCGTTTCTGTAGATGACGGGAAATTCAATTCCTATAATTTTGAGAGTTGGAAAGACGTCTCTCTCTACAAGGTTAAATTAGGTTTACCAGACGAAGACACCAGCTGGATCAGGACTGTCTCTTTTGAAATCGAAGTGCCAAAGATTATCCGTCTTTTATTCTATGATAAGCACCCGCAATCCAACGTAAAATTCAATAGACGGAACATCTTTGCCCGCGATGAAAACAGATGCCAATACTGCGGTCAACGGTTTCCGACATCGGAACTCAGCTTAGACCATATTATACCAAAGGCGTATAATGGGAAAACTACCTGGACAAATATTGTATGCGCCTGTACGGAATGTAATAAATCGAAAGGCGGAAGAACTCCTGAAGAGGCGAGAATGAAGTTAATACGCAAACCAGTCAAGCCAAAGCATAGCCCCATCTTAAGCCTTAAACTTCGTTCAGATAGATATCGCTCATGGAAGCAATTTTTAGACGAAGCATATTGGTCTGTTCCGTTGAAATAAAACATGTTCCAGACAGGTTCAGGTATTTTGAAAAATTTTCCTTTTCCAGTATTTACCCATAACTATTTTTAGGGAATATTATTTAAAAGTCTTGAAAGAGGAACCTTCTGATATATGCTCCCAGGCGATTCTGAAGGCACTTTATCCCCTTTCAAAAATATACGGGTTTGTAGTTAAAACTCGTATTTTTTTTTATAAAAAAGGCATTCTGAAAAGCGTCCGTCTTCCCGTTCCTGTAATCAGTGTGGGAAATATTACGATGGGGGGAACCGGAAAGACGCCGGTAGTGGAATATATCGCAAGATATTTGCAAAAGAAAGGGAAAAGGGTTGCTATCCTCAGCAGGGGTTACGCAGCTACCATAAAACAGGAAAACAGTTCTTTGTCTGAAAATGTTTGCAATGATGAGTACCTCTTGTTTCAGGAAAATATCCCGAATATTCCCCATCTGTTAAATAAAAACAGGGCAAAAAGTGGATTAGAGGCGATCAGGCACTTTCGGGCTGAATATTTATTACTGGATGATGGATTTCAGCACATTCGCCTGGCAAAGGATTTGAATATTGTTACTATTGATGCACTAAATCCATTTGGGCGTGAGTATTTAGTCCCACGTGGAACGTTACGTGAACCTTTAGAAGAACTAAGACGGGCAGACATGATTATGCTAACCCACGTAAACCAATGCAGCCTTGATGAAATTCAATCAATCATTGATCGGCTGCATGAGGTTGCAGGACACATTCCTGTAGTAGAAACAGTTCATAAACCTATTTGTTTAGAATCATTAACGGACGCTGCGAGGTTGGATATTCACTGTTTGCATGGGAAAAAGATCTTTGCATTTTGTGCCATAGGCAACCCTGTATCATTCAGGAAAAGCATTGAAAGCTTGGGGGGAGAATTGCTCGGTTTTCAGGTATTTTCAGACCATCATGTATATACCACATCTGAATTGATGGAACTAAATGCCGCGGCGCAGCGTATCAGGCCAGATGCAATTATTATCACACAAAAAGATAAGGTAAAAATAAAAACTGGCCACGTTCTATGGGACTTTCCATTATGGACATTAAAGATGGAAATTCGTATTGTAAAAGGTTGTGAGATTTTTGAAAATATGATCAATGCCATTCTGAATTGAAAGGAGAAATAAAATGGCTCATAAAATCACGGATGATTGTATAAATTGTGGTGCCTGTGAGAGTGAATGCCCTGTCAATGCTATATCCGAGTCGGGGGATAAGAGGGCTATTAGCACAGATACCTGTACGGATTGTGGCAATTGCGTGGCTTCATGCCCTGTTGAGGCAATTCTTGCTCCATAAGAAATATCCTTAATAAGGGAAAAGATGGAATGGTGAGACAACGCGAGTATGAGACTAATTCTTTTAAGCCATTAGACCTCAGCAAGATCAAGACATACTCTATAAAGGAACGGAAAAATCTCTCAAATATCAACCTATTCGCCAAACCTGTCTTACCCACGGATGGGATACATGCCTTTTTCGAATCCCTGCCGGAGATCCTGGCTTCAGCAAATTTACGGAAGGTAATTGATGCAATAGCCCTGGCATATCAGAACAAACGTCCTGTAGTAATGGCACTTGGTGCGCATGTCATAAAGTGTGGCTTGTCGCCGTTAATTATAGACCTCATGACCCGTCGCATAATAACTGCTCTTGCCATGAATGGTGCTGCGGCGATTCATGATTATGAAGTCTCGCTCATCGGGGCAACCTCAGAGGATGTAGCAATCAGTCTGAAAGACGGTAGTTTTGGTATGGCAAAGGAGACGGCAGAGGCGTTTCAAGCTGCCTCCGCACAGGGAATAAAAGGTGATAAGGGTCTTGGACGGGCGCTGGGAGATAAAATAATTGAAGAAAAAAATACGTATAATGACCTGAGCCTGCTGGCCTGGGGTGCAAGGCTAAATATACCAACCACGGTTCACGTTGCGCTGGGGACCGATACAATACATATGCATCCGAACGTATCAGGAAGGGATTTGGGGGAATCCAGTCACATCGATTTTAAAATTCTTGCCTCCGTGGTTTCAAAACTCGAGGGGGGGGTGTGGCTCAACGTGGGTTCCGCCGTCATTATGCCAGAGGTTTTTCTTAAAGCACTTTGTATTGCAAGGAATGTTGGTCACAAGGTTGAAAATTTTGTGACGGTAAATATGGACATGATTCAGCACTATAGACCACAGACCAATGTCTTAAAAAGGCCAACTCAGGGTGGATATGCGATTACAGGCCATCATGAAATCATGTTGCCTTTACTGAGGATAGGCATTCTCTCAAAACTTGGTATAGGAGATGAATAAAGCCAAAACTATTTTCAAAATATACCAAAAGATGTTCGCTGCACTGGGTCCACAGCAATGGTGGCCGGGAGAAACTCCTTTTGAGATTGTCATTGGTGCTATATTAACACAGAATACCAACTGGTCTAACGTTGAAAAGGCCATCAAAAACCTTAAGACAGCCGGAAAACTCTCTCCGGAAGGCATTCACGAATTGAGTGTAACCGAATTGGCACAGCTTATTCGTCCTTCCGGCTTTTTTAATGTTAAAGCAAGGCGTGTTAAAACGTTTATCAACTGGCTCTTTTCAAGATACGAAGGCAATCTCTCCAGTATGTTCAACCAGGATCTGCAAATACTTCGGGATGAACTGCTTTCCGTAAAAGGCATTGGACCAGAAACAGCAGATTCTATTTTGTTGTACGCAGGAAATCTGCCCACATTTGTTGTGGATGCTTATACTCATAGGATTTTTTCACGGCATGGTTTTGTTTCTGAAGAAAGTACCTATGACGAGATGAAGTCTTTCTTTGAAGAAAACCTTCCCAAAGATGTAAAATTATTTAATGAATACCATGCCTTATTGGTAAACATCGGAAAGATGTTTTGTAAACCGAAAAAGGTCTGTGAACAATGTCCTCTGAAAGATTTTTTGTAATTTTGCCATAGTGCAGGCCACCGGGATAAAGCGCCAGAATTTTTTTATCTTATTACCTTCGTGATGTTGTGGTAAAAAAACTACCGTGATAAACTACCACGGTTATTTTTGAGTAATAAAATGATAAATAATGAGGTATTAATAAAAGATGGACACGTCGTGGATCCTGCAACCGGGCTTGATGGCCATGCAGACATCTTTATCAAGAATGGCAAGATCCAGACAATCTCAAATGATATTAAGCCAGGTAGTAATACCAGGATTATCGATGCAACCTCGAAATACATAATTCCAGGCTTAATCGACTGCCATGCTCATCTCCGCGAACCCGGCCTGGAATATAAAGAAACCATAGAGACAGGTTCCCGGGCCGCTGCAATGGGTGGTTATACTACCCTGATATGTGAGCCAAACACCGTTCCCCCCATTGATTCGTTAGAGATGGTGGAATCCTTCATGGAAAGAGTTTACCAGAAAAGCGTGGTAAACATTTATACAAAGGCATGTATCACAAAGGGATTATTGGGCGAAGAATTAACGGATATAGATAGACTAGCAACGGACAAGCGGGTACGCGCACTCTCTGATAATGGGAATCCCGTATTTTACGAAACATTAATGAAAAGGGCATGTGATCTAGCATCACGGAACAAACTTATCATTAGTCCACATTGTGAAGATTCCCAGGTTTCTTTAGATAAGGCAAAAAAAAATCCCAATGCAGCACATTTTCCGGGTAAACCATTTTGTCATGAAACAGATTTTGTCCTCCGGGAGGTCAAATATACCGAACAAGCCAGGGGATGGCTGCACGTCTCGCATGTTAGCCTGAAAAGTACCCTGGAGGTTATCCAGCAAGCAAAAGAAAGGCGTATTGCAAATATCACCTGCGAAGTAACGCCACATCATTTACTGTTGGATGAAACCTTCAGAGATGCAAGTGGAAATGTACCAAAAACCAACCCCCCATTGCGTTCCAGGGAAGACAGAGAGGCACTTCAGAAAAGTTTAGCAACAGGTATTGTCGACGTGATTGCAACAGACCATGCCCCTCACACCCATGATGATATTAAAAAAGGTGCCACAGGTTTTATAGGGCTTGAAACTGCACTCGGCGTTATCCTTACAAAACTAGTCCACCCTGGTATTCTATCATTGAAAGACGTTGTCCAAAAAATGTCTACGAATCCCGCAAAGATTTTCAGTATCAACGGAGGGAGTCTGGCCGTGGGTATGCCAGCTGATATTGCCATTGTAGATATGAATAAAGAATGGACGGTCAAGGCCGAAAAATTTGAGTCAAAGGCCAGAAACTGTCCCTTTAATGATTGGAAGTTAACCGGACAAGTAGTAACCACCATTGTTGGTGGAAAGGTAATCGTGGATAATTGCCAAATTGTATGTTAATCATTATTGACGGCTATAATTTTATATTCACAGTACCTGCTTTAGAAAAGCACGTGGGGATAAACCGTATTGAACCCGTGCGGGACTATATAATATCCCTATTTTCAAAATACATCGAAGCAAAACATTATGATGTCATTGTAGTATTTGATGGTAATTATACACAGGCTGCCTTACCAAAAAAACAAACCTGTTGTGGTATTACCGTTATTTACTCAAAATCAGGGGTAAATGCGGATACAGAGATAAAAAACATCACAAGCCATTGTCAAAATCCAAGAGATGTTTACATTGTAACCTATGACAACGATATAAAGCGACACGTCAGAAAATGCGGTTGTCATATTATTGAACCAAAAGCAATGTATAAAGAAATCCTGGAGATTCTGAATAAAGATAAAAAAACCGCGTCTGATGAGCCCCAGGGCAAACGGGAGGGCCCCTCCGAAGATGATGCAAGGTACTGGAAGGAGGTTTTCAAAAATCTTCCCACCGAAGAGACAAAGCCCTGCATAGTAAAACCAGCTATCCCAAAAATAAAGGAAAAGGGAAAATCACCTCATACTGTGGATGAACCGCGTTATAAATATCAAGGACCTTCTGCCGACGAGACACAATACTGGGTCCGTGTCTTTGAAGAAATTGAAAAAAATGAACATCAAGATTAGAGTATACTGGATTTTCAAATGCCTATTAACACTTGCCTATGCCTATCTTATATTTACCGCATCTTCAGAAGACACCTCTTCCATAACCCTCCCGCCGTATACCGATAAACTCATTCATTTTGTGTTGTTTGGTCTCTTATGCCTCATGATCTGCTGGTCACTTTCTTCTATCACCATAGGAAGCAAGTGGATATATAAAATTATCCTGGCAATCGGTATCACCTCCCTCTACGGTGCATTGGATGAGATTCACCAATTCTTTACCCCAAACCGTTCAGTAGAAATCCTTGACTGGCTGGCGGATACGGGTGGTGCCGTTACCGCTGGCTTTTTATGGCATATAGCTACATCCAGATGGCAAATAAAAAAGAAGAAATTCCTTGCAATGGAAAAAACTCCAATTAAGATGTAGGAAAACGACTCATTACAAAAGAAAGGCTTTTACAAGGTATACTATATCAAGTACTCTACAGCGGCAATCGCAACCCTTATAGCATTTTCCTCCCCAACCTTAAGCGACTCTTTTGTTATCTTTCCTGTGCCACCTTGATTAACCACACCTGTTATACAGCCTCCTTTGAGACCCATTGAAGCTGTAAGGGTTAAGATCGTTGATGATTCCATCTCGTAGTTCAACACATGGAGCTTCTGCCATTCTTTCGTAGCTCCCTGAAACCTCCTCAATACATATTTTGTAAACGAATCGTATCTCTCCTCACCAGGATAAAATGTATCGGATGACGCCGTTACGCCCACATGGTACCTTACCTTTGCTTTTTTTGCCCCTTCAATAAGGGCATTAAGAACCTCATGATGAGCAACTGCGGGATACTCAATTGGTGCGTAATGGGTTGATGCCCCGTCAAGGCGTACAGAGCCAGAGGTGATAATCACGTCTCCAATATTGATATGCTCCTGAATTGCACCCGTTGTCCCCACCCGGATGAATGTGCCAATTCCCAGTTGCGCCAGCTCATCAATGGCTATGGATGCAGAAGGGCCACCGATGCCTGTAGAAGTAATAAGGAGTCGTTTCCCTTTCATCTCTGAGAGATAAGTACAGAACTCCCTTTTCCACGCTAACCGCTTGTTGTGCGTCCCATAAATCCCTGAAATTGTCTCGGCAATAACTTGTGATCTGAAAGGGTCACCAGGCAACAATGCGATTTTTACATCTTGTATTATCTCGTTATTGAGATCTAGATGATATACATGTTTCATTGATTTCACGTAGAAAAAGATAACAGGTTTTTAAAGAGGAGTCAAATACATAAACATAAAAATATTTTTTTCGCCCGGCGAAACTCATTTAAAAACCCTTGCTATATCGGCATAAAATATATACCATAAAAAATAAGTGCAATAATTTTTTTACAGATTTTAATTGTAAGGAAGATGATACGATGTCGAAAGAATTTGATTGCCGTTTTTTTGCCTCCGAGAAGCCTTGCCGATTTAAACTCGATTGTCCTGTTGATGATACGTGTCCCAAATATCAACCGATGGGAAAGCGGATTCTGATTATTAAGTTGGCTGCCATTGGGGATGTATTGAGAACCACTCCCATCCTGCCTGTTTTAAAGGAAAAATATCCGCAATCCCAAATTACGTGGATTACGGATCAATCGTCCCTGTCGGTCCTGGAGGGAAATCCATACATTGATCGCCTCCTGACGGCAAATTACGAAAACACCTTGCGGCTTCAGGCAGAGAAATTTGACGTGTTAATCTGTCTGGATAAGGAAACGGTTGCTTCCAGTCTCGCATCTCTTGTGAAGGCAGATCAGAAGCTTGGATTTGCACTCTCCGGGAAAGGACTTCTTTATCCCCTGAACAAAGAGGCGGATTACCTGTTTCGGTTAGGGGTATCTGACGAACTCAAGTTTCGGCAAAACAAGAAGACCTACCAGCAACTTATCTTTGAAGCCCTTGGACTAGGAGGAAAATACGGAGAATATGTCATTAACCTTCCGCAGAAGTACACCACTTACGGTGAACAGTTGATGAAACAGTGGGGGATTCATAATGGCAGACTGGTTATCGGTTTGAATACCGGCGCAGGGAAAAGGTTTGCTACCAAGCGATGGGAAATTGGGGGCTTTGTAGAGCTTGCAGACCGGTTATCAAAAGACCTGAAGGCGCATGTGGTGCTCCTGGGCGGACCCGAGGAAGTCGAACGGAATAAAGAAATTGCTTCCAGGGCAAAGTCCCAAATAATCGACAGCGGATGCCATCACAGTTTGAAGGAATTTATGGGGTTAATAAGCCGGTGTCATCTGATTGTTACGGGAGACACGCTTGCCCTGCATCTTGCTATTGCATTGAAAAAACTGACCGTTACCTTTTTCGGGTCTACGTGCCACCAGGAAATAGACCTTTATGACAGGGGTAAAAAGTTAGTTGCCGATGTGGATTGTGCCCCTTGCTATAAAGGAATATGCGAAACGATGATTTGTATGAAAAGCATACATGCCAATGATGTATTTCATGCCTGCAAAGAGGTATTAGAGGCTGAATTATCTTAAGAGAAGGGTAGCCTGCTGGGCTATTTCCATGACCCTGGAGGGAAAGATACCCAACTGGAGTGTGCCCACCACCGAGATGACGATGGCGGCAACAATGAAGGGAGAAAGGGTGAGGGGGGTAAATTCCCTGGTGGATTCCTTCATATACATAATTACTGTAATTCTGAGATAGTAGTACACAGAGATGACGCTGTTTATTACTCCAATCACTGCAAGTCCAACATACCCTGACTTTATTGCGGCGCTGAAGATATAAAATTTTCCCACAAAACCTGCCATGGGTGGAACTCCTGCCATGGAAAGCATGAAGAGCGTCATCGCTATGGCTAGCAGCGGGTGCTTAAAGCCCAATCCTGCATAGTCATTAATCTGTATAAATTCATCTCCCTTATGGCTCAACACAATGACAATGGCGAATGCCCCGATATTCATAAAGGTGTATGCCAGGATGTAAAACAATGTGCCAGGCACACCCATATTGTTTGCTGCTACCAGGGCAATGAGGAGATAACCGGCATGGGCAATACTGGAATATGCCAGCATACGTTTGATGTTCGTTTGGGTAATAGCTACTATGTTTCCTATTGTCATGGTCAATATGGCAAGGATGTAAATAACCTTTTGCCATTCGTAGTGGGTGGATTCAAAAGCGGTCATAAAGATGCGCAAAAAAGCGGCAAAGCCTGCAGCCTTGGGTCCTACAGACATAAAGGCCGTTATAGCCGTGGGTGCGCCTTCGTAGACATCGGGTACCCATGCGTGGAACGGTACAGAAGCGACCTTGAATCCGAGTCCAATGATTATCAGCCCCATTCCCATAAGTAACAGGGGATCTGAGATGCCTCCCTTACCTGCAATAAAACCGGCAATTTGTTTGAGGTTGATCGTGCCTGTTGAACCGTAAATAACAGAGATGCCATACAGCAGAAAGCCCGTGGCAAATGCACCCAGTAAGAAATATTTTAAAGACGCCTCGTTTGAAATGAGTTTTGACCGCTGAAAACCTGTCAGGATGTAGATACTGATGGACATAACCTCGAGGCCGATGTAAATGTTCAGTAAATCTGCACCGGCTGCCATGAGCATCATGCCTATGGTTGCAAACATGATGAGGGCATAATATTCCCCGTGATTGATTCCCTCGCGTTTGATGTAACTGTGCGAAATCAGGATAGTGAGCCCTGTACTGAGCAAGAAGATAAAGTTAAAAAACAGGGAATAATTATCAATGGTAAATGTTTCATTAAAAGAAAAGAGTATGGTTCCTGTAGGATTTCTGGTAAAGATGGCAGCAGTGACAATTCCCATCAATGACAGATAGACAAGGAGGTTCTTCTCTCCCAATCTCCTTGAAGATAACACATCTACTAAGAGTACGATCATGGCAAAACCTGCCAGGATCAGGATCGGTAAGATGCTCAGGACATTAAACGTCATCATCGAAACATTTGTCATATATGAAAACCTTTACCACTCAGTTTTGGACTCAGGGACTATATCAATCTTTGGTGTAACATTTTTCTGTAATTGCCCAGGTTTGCTTTGGTTTTGAACGTTGGATACCATATTCGCCTTTTCTCCTACCTTTTTTAAGAGGTGATCTACCGAGGCATCCATCTTTCTCAGGAACGAATTGGGGTAGATACCTATCCAGAAGATTATCAGGATGATGGGAATCAGAATAGCAAATTCCCGTTTGTTCATATCTTGTAATGCCTTATTTTCTTCATGGGTTATTTCCTGAAACATGACCCTTTGAAACATCCAGAGCATGTACACAGCCGCAAGGATAATACCCGATGTTGCGATGGATGCGTACAGAATGCGTGACTTGAAGGTACCCACCAGAATGAGAAATTCCCCGACAAAGCCGTTTAATCCTGGTAACCCAATAGAGGATAAAGTAACGATCATAAAGAAGGTAGCAAAGACCGGCATCCGTTTGGTTAAACCTCCAAAGTCCGCAATCATGCGTGTGTGTCTTCTCTCATAGAGCATTCCGACTACCAGGAAGAGCGCCCCGGTGCTGAGACCATGATTAATCATTTGGGTAATACCACCCTCGATGCCCTGGATATTGAAGGCAAAGATGCCCAGCATGACAAATCCCAGATGGCTCACGCTGGAATAAGCGACGAGTTTTTTCAGATCATCCTGCACCATGGATACCAGTGCACCATAAATGATACCCACAATTGCCATCCATGAAATTACCGGGATGAAGGCATGGCTTGCCTCCGGAAACAGGGGCAAACAGAATCGTACAAAACCATAAGTTCCCATCTTTAAGAGGACGCCTGCCAAGATTACACTCCCTGCCGTGGGCGCTTCCACGTGGGCATCCGGCAGCCATGTGTGAAAGGGAAACATAGGGACTTTGATGGCAAAGGCAAAGGCAAAGGCCAGGAACAACCAGAATTGAACGGCAAAAGACAGATCGAGCCTATAAAATTCTAAGAGATTAAAGGTATATTCACCCGTTGCCCGATGATTTAAGAAATACAAGGCAATGATGGCCAGGAGCATGAACACGCTGCCGGCCATGGTATAAATAAAGAATTTTACGGCTGCGTAAACCCTTCTAGGCCCTCCCCATATGCCGATGAGAAGATACATGGGAATAAGCATGAGTTCCCAGAATACATAAAACAAAAATACATCCAGGGAGATAAACACGCCAATCATGCCCGTCTCAAGCACCAGCATGGCAACCATGTATTCCTTCACGTTTTTGGCGATATGCCATGAAGCCAGGATGGAAATAGGGGTAATAAAGGTTGTCAGAAGTATCAAAAAGAGGCTGATCCCATCGATTCCAACATGGTAATGGATCCCAAAGGAAGGTATCCACTGCAGTTTTTCGACAAACTGCATCCCATAAGTATATGCATCAAAGGTAAAGTATAAGGGTAGGGAAATAAAAAATACCACTATGGAAACTAACAGGGCTGTCACCCTAATGAGTTCACCCCTTCTTGAATCCATCGAAAGGATAAAGAACACCCCGATGACCGGAAGAAAGGTTATGAGCGAAAGAATAGGCATAGATATTCGGTTATTTCTAAATTACAACTATGATAATTATGAATAAAACGGTTAAAAACATTTTTTGGGCTATTGTCATTCCTGCGAACGCAGGAATCCATGCCCTGGTAATTCGAGTTTTTTAGATCAGATTCCTCGACTCTCACCCTAAATGACGTTACGCTGGGCATAGTCGAAGCGTAATAAAAGAACCGAAAACATTAAATTAGGCCTCCGGCGACTTTCTCAATGTAGGGCGGCGAGTCCCGTCGCTCTACAACCGCAGCTTTGAAATTCTCACCATTAAATTAGTTGAGTAGGGTGGATTAAGCGAAGCGAATCCACCATTGAGAAAAATGTGAAAGGTGGACTTCGTCGTGAGCTCTCAGTCGAACGGTTCGGCGCAAAAGACGGCGCCTTAATCCACCCTGCCCAGTCCCAACCTTACTTTACTTTGCCCAACACGGCAAACACGATAATGAAGATACAACCGATCACGATATAAAAGGCGTAATTGCGTATATACCCTGTTTGTAAGAGGCGCAAGACATTACCAATCCCCCCGACAAGGCGGGCAATGCCGTTTACAGAACCATCGATCATCCCGGTATCCACACGCTTCCATAATTGGACCGAGATTTTTTTTGTCGAATTTACAAAAAGGATGTCGTAGATTTCATCGACATAATATTTGTTCAACAGGAGTTTATGGATTAACCGGAACCGTTCTGCCAGTTTCCCGGGCAATTCTGGTTTTTTCATATACATTTGATATGCAAGGAATATACCCGCAAGCGCAATAGCTGTGGAAATGACCATCATTACATAGGGAAGCCATGCGCTGTGGTGTACACCAGCTTCAGTGGCAGAAATTTCAGTGTGACCATGCCCACCAAATACCGGTGCTAAAAAACTGGTAATGGCGCTTACACCGGGGATGCCCAGGAATCCCCCAAAAAAGGAAAGGCCCGCAAGTACTATTAACGGTAGTGTCATATTTTTAGGGGATTCATGGAGATGTTCCATGACATGGTGGTCCACACGGGATTCGCCATGAAACGTCATAAATAACAAACGGAACATATAAAAGGCCGTTAAAAAGGCCGCAAATGCCCCAATCATCCAGTATACGAAGTTCCCGAGGACAAGGGATTCTAATAAAATTTCGTCTTTGCTGAAGAATCCTGCAAAGGGCGGAATTCCTGCAATGGCCACAGTGCCAACCAGGAAGGTCTTGTAGGTAACGGGAATATGATGTCTCAGTCCACCCATCTTCCTCATATCCTGTTCACCGGACAGGGCATGAATAACACTGCCTGAACCCAGGAATAACAATGCCTTAAAAAATGCGTGGGTCATAAGATGGAAGACACCTGCGGTAAATGCACCCACACCACAAGCCAGAAACATATATCCTAACTGGCTAATCGTAGAATAAGCCAGTACGCGCTTAATGTCATTTTGTACCAACCCTATGGATGCCGCAAAGAGTGCCGTCGCTGCGCCAATACTCGCCACCACGGTCATCGTGAATGGGGATAACATATACAGGACATTACATCGTGCAATCATATAGACGCCCGCCGTTACCATAGTTGCCGCATGGATAAGTGCGCTGACAGGTGTGGGGCCTTCCATGGCATCTGGCAACCACGTATAGAGGGGTATCTGGGCTGATTTACCTGTTGCGCCCATGAACAGAAGCAGGGTAATGATCGTTACCGTGAAGCTACCCACCGCGAAATTTCCATGAGAAGCAGCACTCAATACTTCCGTAAAATCGATACTATGGAAAGTCAGGAAGATGAGCATGATACCCAGGGCGAAACCAAAATCGCCTACCCGATTGACCACGAAGGCCTTTTTGGCCGCATTTGAGGCTGACTTCTTCTCAAACCAGAAGCCGATAAGCAGATACGAACATAACCCTACCGCTTCCCATCCAATAAACATAAGGAGAAAGTTATTGCCTAAAACTAGCAATAACATTGAGAATGTGAACAGGTTCAGGTAGCAAAAATACCGGTGGTAACCTTTATCGGTATGCATATAGCCAATCGAATAGATATGGATAAGGAATCCCACACCGGTAACGATAAGGATCATGAGTGAAGATAAGGGATCTACCTGCAGACCCGCAGCCGATTTGAATGAGCCGGACTCAATCCAGCTAAAGAGATGTTTTTCAAACAGCCGTTCGTCGGGAGGGAGGAAAATGAGTCCGCAAAATACGAGTATCGAGATGAACAAGGACAGGCCGATTGCCCCGCAGGCAATGTAGCCAACAGTTTCCTTGTGCAGCCTTTTACCGATAAGACCGTTGATAGCCGCCCCAATTAAGGGAAATACCAAGATCAGCGCAACAAGATTGAGCATGCAGTCCCTACCATTTCATGATATTTATATCGTCAATATTTACGGTTTCTTTATTCCTGAACACTGCTACGATAATGGCCAAACCGACAGCAGCCTCGGCTGCGGCAACGGTCATAGTAAAAAATACAAATAACTGGCCTTGCATGGAATTAAGATAATGGGCAAAGGCCACAAATGACAGGTTAACGGCATTGAGCATGAGCTCGATACACATAAAAATTATGATTGCATTTCTCCGTATCAGGACGCCAACAACACCGACCGTAAACAGGATTGCACTCAGCACAAGATAGTGGGTGATGGTAATCATTTATAGTTTTCTCTTTGCCAGCATAATGGCCCCGATAGCCGCTACGAACAGGAGAATAGAAGTTATCTCGAATGGCAGCAGATAATCGGTGAATAATAAATTGCCAATCAGTTTTGTGTTTCCAATACTATTTATGTAGGCCGATGTATATTCGCCTTGTTTTCCCTGCAAGAGTTTCGATTTGATGACTATACAAATGACGGTAAACAATGCAATTCCCATAAGGACAGCAGGTATCCTTTGAAAGGGTAATGCGTTCTTTGCCTCTTCCTTAATGTTCAGGTTTAACAGCATGATCACAAAAAGAAAGAGCACCATGATAGCCCCTGCATATACAATGATCTGAACAGCGGCAATGAATTGCGCCTCAAGCAATATATAGAGCACCGCGATGCCGACCATGGTCTGAATAAGATATAAAGCGCCAAAGACCGGGTTTTTCTCAAAGATAAGATAAACCGCAGTGATTACGGCAACAGCAGCCATTATATAAAATAAATAGGATTCCATAGGGTATTACTTTATCAAAATTCTTTTTTTAGCCAATGCTTACCTCGGTAGATCCCTCTTCCTCGTGAGGTCTAATAATTTTTCCTTATCGAAGACGTCCTTGTTTTGATAGGTTGCCAGTTCAAAGGTGTCTCTGAGAATTATGGCTCTTACCGGACAGGCCTCTTCGCAGTATCCGCAAAAAATACAGCGGAATGCATCCAATTCATAAATTTCGGGATACCTCCTGTGCGTTTCATCCTCGGCTCCCTCGACAGTAATGCACTGTGAGGGGCACACCCTGGCACACAGGCCGCATGCGACACACTTTTCCCTGCCGTCTTTTCCTATTTGTAATTCAGGCAACCCGCGAAACCTTGTGGAGAGTTTTGGCCGCTCGTCCGGGTACTGCATTGTGGCACAAGTGCTCGGATTAAGGAATCGTTTGAGTGTGAGTATCAGACCTTTAATGAGCGGTAAAATCATGTTATCCCTTAATAACTATAATAAGTCCTGTAATTATAATATTAAGTAGTGAAAGTGGTAACAGGAACTTCCAGCCAAAATGCATTAATTGGTCGTACCTGAGCCTTGGGAATGTTGACCGTATCCAGATAAAGAAAAATAAGCAGGCTGACAATTTTAACATGAACCATACTACCGGAGGTAAAAATGGCCCCTGCCATCCGCCCAGGAAAAAGGTTACAGCAATTGCAGATACCGTGATCATGTTGGCATATTCTGCCATGAAGAACATGGCGAATTTCATACTACTGTATTCCGTATGATAACCTGCCACCAGTTCTGACTCTGCCTCCGGGAGATCAAACGGACAGCGATTGACCTCGGCTATAGCGCTTGTGGCGTAAATAAAAAATCCGACCGGTTGTAATACAATATTCCATAATTTCGCCTGGGCATTGACAACATCCACCAAACTTAACGATTCAGTTAACATGACCACTCCGATGAGCGATAGCCCAAGGGTCAGTTCGTAACTGATCATCTGAGCTGAAGACCGTATCCCACCCAATAATGAGTATTTATTGTTTGATGCCCAGCCGGCCATAACAATGCCGTAAATACCTAAAGAGGATACTGCAAAAATGTAAAGAAACCCGATATTGATATCGGTAATTACCAGATCTACATTGTATCCAAAGATCCTTACCTTATCTCCAAAGGGGATAACGGCAAAGGTCATCAGGGCAGGAATCATTGCCATAGCGGGAGCCAGTATAAAAAGCAGCTTACTTGCCTTCTCAGGAATAATATCTTCCTTGAACAGGAGTTTTATGCCGTCGGCAATGGGTTGCAACAATCCGTGAGGACCTACACGCATTGGCCCCAGCCGCACCTGCATGTGCGCCATGATCTTTCTTTCGAGCCAGATCATGGAAATAACCATAAGCTGGATCACACCGAATACCAGAAAGATCTTTATGCAGGCAATAATAAGGTATACAAGCAACTCTTTATTCATTTAGTGAACGTTTGCCTCTTTCCGCTGCATCTTCTGGCCGCAACATTCCAATATACCGGTCGTCTCAACAATCACATCTATTTCCTGTCCACATACATTGCATACAAATTTTACCCCTCCCTCGGGCTTATGATGAACTGTTGTCCAGGTGGCCATCATTCCCTTGACGCCCACCAAGTGCATTTCCTGACCGCAGCATACCAGTACCCCAAAGCCTTCTTTCGTGACAACTACTTTTTGCCTGCAGATCTCGCAAAAATATGTTTGCCCCTTTTTTGCCATATATTTACCCTTGCTCCTTGTAAATTTTGACAGGGGTATATACCCTGTCACGCAGGAGATTTACAGGCACCCACTCATAGTCTTCAGAAACAAAAACTATACCTTCTGGTGGTTTACCGGTAACCTCTGCCCTGAGTTTTATCTTATTTTGCATAGATTCAATGATAACCATATCCCTATCCTGGATATCCATTTCGTGGGCATCTTTACTGTTTATTTCCACAAAACATTCCGGGGCAACCAGAGTAAGGGACTTTGAATGCCGGGAAAAAGTACCTTGATGATTCAAACTTGCGCCTGTGAGCAAGAGAAAGGGAAAATCCCTTCTCTTTGTCATGGTTACCGGTTGAGGTTTTATAATTTCAAACGTATACTTTGTTGGTTCATTTCTGCTATAAACAGAAGATACCCATGAAAATTCCTTTCTTTTCAACCGGTCATAATTGATCCCCGTATACATGGGAGCTATGCCTTTTATTTCAGCCAAAATCTCTTTTGGGGAGATGTATGAATAGGGTTGTCCCATCTTTTTGGCAAGGTCACAAATAATTTGCCAATCTGGTCTGGCTTCTCCCACTGGCGGAATAGCTTTATTTAGCCGTTGTACGGTCATCCCCATGTTGGTGAATGTCCCTTCCTTTTCGGCATAAGTAGCGGTGGGGAGGACAACATCTGCCAGTTGTGCCGTTTCAGTCAGGAATGCGTCCTGGGCAACAATAAAGTCGATCTTTCTCAATGCTTCCCTGATATCTTTGCCATAAGGATATTTTATAACGGGATTTTCTCCCATAACATAGAGCGCTTTTAATTTTCCATTGAGCGCATGATCAATAATATTCACGGAGTCTTTTTGAGAAATATCGTCAGCAAGTTTCACGCCCCATAGTTTTTCGACCGTTTCCCTGCCGGAAGCATCATTGATATTACCATATCCCGGAAAGAATCCAGGGGCAACTCCCATATCATTTACGCCCTGAGAATTATTATGATATCTTGAAAACAGAACCGAGGTTTTGCCAGAACCGGTTTTTTCATCATGAGCAACATTAATCAGTGCGCAGAGGTTCATTAAAGCCCGTATTGTGATCTCTCCGAAAGGATCTTCTTCAATGTCCTTACCACAAACGATACAACAATTCCCGGGTTTTGCTAATAAAGTGGATACGCTTCTGATGGTTTCTTCAGAAATACCGGTTGATTGAGAGGCCTCCCTCATACTGAACTTATCTAATGATGAACGTAATTCATGAAAATTGTTCGTCGATATTTCTACCTTTTTTAAGTCAACCAGGTTCTCATCGATAATTACTTTAAGCAAGGCGTTCATGAATATGGCCTGGCTTCCCAAAGTATATTTTAAACGGATATCATTTTTGGCTACGTTATTAAATTGAACGTTTCTTATATTGGCAACAATGAGATTGGCATTATTCATTCTTATAGCCTTTCGTGCCATACTTCCGGCTACAGGATGAGCCTCTGTCATATCAACTCCCAAAAAGAACAGGGTGTTTGCCTTTTCTAACTCTTTCAGTGACGGAGCCGCAATCCCATTCACAACAGATTGATAAATCAACCTGTTTAGATACGGTGATCTTATATTGGACATGTTATCAATATGATTCGTTCCCAGGACAGACCGGCAGAATTTCTGGAAGAGATAGTTGTCCTCGTTCGTGCATTTTTCAGAACCAATGCCACCTACCGATTTCCCGCCATGTTCGTTTATAATTTGCTGGAATCTTTTTGATACGTAATCGATGGCATCATCCCACGAGGCAGGATATAATTCACCATTCTTTCTGATTAAAGGTGTCTTTATACGTTCAGGAGAATGGATAAATTCGTGGCCAAATCTGCCTTTCACACAGAGGTTACCTTCATTTATTCCTAACCGATCATGCGATGTGATACGCCTCACACTTTCCACCTTTGTATTTACAACGACCGTACAGCCAACAGAACAGTATGGACAAATCGTAGGCGTACTTTTAAATTCCCATGGCCTGCCCTTGAACCCCAGGGTTCTGTCTTGCCAGGCACCCGTTGGACACACCGCAACGCAGCCACCACAGAAACTACAGTCCAGCGGCCTGTCGAAGGCGGTACCAATGACTGTTTTAAAGCCGCGGTTTTGGAAGTCGATGGCGCTAACACCTTCAATCTCTTTGCATGCGCTTACACATCGACCGCACAAAATACACCGGTTCCGGTTTAATTCTAAAACCGGATTATCCCGAATCACCGGGTAATGCATCCTCACGGACTTAAATCTGCCCGGGCCCAGATTCAGTTCGTTGGTAATATTTTGTAATCCGCATTCACCGGATTTATCACAGGTAGGGCAAGAGAGTTCATGATGGGCCAGCAAATATTCCATAACGGACTTTCGATACCGGATTACTTTTGGCGTGTTTACTTTTACAATCATTCCCTCAGAAACGGGGTGCGCACAGGCAAATCGGTGTCCGGTCCTTTTCCGTTCAGTGACTTCCACAAAACAGAGTCTGCAACCCCCAAATTGGGAGAGTTTCGGATGATAACACAGTCCGGGAACATAAATGTCGTTGTCCAGGGCTGCCTGGAATATATTCGTCCCTTCGGGGGCAACGATGGGTTTATCATCAATAACAAGATGTATGATATTCATTTTATCGCCATAAAATTACATTTTTCATAACAGAGATTACACTTAATGCATTTTTCTTTATTGATAAAAGCAACCTTCATTGTACTCCCGCTAATTGCCTTCACCGGGCAGTTGCGAATACATGCCTGACACTTGGTACATTTTTCCGGAATTACTTCGTACTTGTGAAGGGCGACACACGTGGCGGTTGGGCAGGTTTTGTCACGGATGTGCGCAATGTATTCATCCCTAAAATATCGGATAGTAGATTTTACGGGATTTGGTGCAGATTGCCCAAGACCGCAAAGGGACATCACCTTCATCTCATCACTCATCTGTTCTAGTACTTCCAGATCCTTCTCTTCCCCCTGTCCCACGGTAATGCGGGTAAGGATATCCAGCATAAGGGTAGTGCCAATCCGACAGGGTGGACATTTTCCACATGATTCATTGGCGCAAAAATTCATAAAGAACCGTGCCATCTCTACCATACAGGTAGTATCGTCAACTACCACAAAACTTCCCGAACCCATCATTGCACCAGCCCCGACAAGCGACTCGTAATCTATTGGTGAATCCAGCAGGGGCTCAGGAAGGCATCCACCAGAAGGCCCCCCGATCTGCACTGCCTTGAATTTTTTCTTTTTCGGAATACCGCCGCCCATATCGAATACAATTTGCCTGATTGTAGTGCCCATGGGAACCTCAACAAGGCCAGCATTTTTTATCTTTCCGGTCAGGGAAAAGATTTTTGTCCCTTTACTGTTTTCGGTACCGATCCGGGAATACCAATCCGCGCCTTTATTGATAATAAACGGTACGTTGGCAAAGGTTTCAACATTGTTTAAGCATGTAGGCTTATCCCATAAACCAGCTTCCACAGATTGCGGTGGTCTTGTACGGGGCATACCTCGTTTGCCTTCAATGGAATTTTGCAATGAAGTCGATTCACCGCAGACAAAGGCACCAGCCCCTTCTTTTATATACATTTCCAGGTTGTATCCGCTTTTCAGTATGTTTTCTCCCAGAAAGCCACGCTTTTTGGCCTCTTCAATGGTGTGTTTTAATCTTTTGACTGCCAAAGGGTATTCAGCGCGAACGTAAATGTAACCACTCGTAGCGTTGATAGCATACCCGGCAATGATCATACCCTCTAAGACAGCGTGGGGGTCACCTTCCAGAAGGCTCCTATCCATAAAGGCACCCGGGTCGCCTTCGTCGGCATTGCATAAGACAAACTTTTCGTCGGCGGAATACTTGGCACAGGATGCCCACTTTTCACCGGTTGGAAAACCACCACCTCCACGGCCTCTGAGGCCCGATTTGCTTATTTCATCAATCACGGCCTTAGGAGTCATGGCCTTGAGGACCTTTTCGAGCGCAGTGTATCCACCCCGTGCAATATATTCATCAATGCTATCGGGGTCAATATATCCACAATTCCTGAGAATATATTTCTTTTGTCCCTTATTCATCTCCAGGTCGTCAAAAAAAGGTAACCCTTCATAGGGGATAACCGTTTTATCGTCCAGATACATCTGTGACATGACGAATTTTTTAACTGCCTCTCCCTTCCCCACGTGTTCTTCTAATATTTGTGGAACCATCGTGGTTTTTACATTTCCGTAAGTTACCCGTGTGCGGCCCGGAAAGATTACGTCCATGAGTACTTCATGCGCGCACATGCCGATACAACCAGTATGCAATATGTCTGCCTCAAGTTTTTGTTTTTTCAACTCATGTTCGACACTTTTCAACACATTCCTGGCGCCGGCACCCAAACCGCAGGAGGCCATACCGATAATTATTTGTGGTTTTTGTAGTTGCTGATTTCTCGTTTCATTATTAACCATTGTCATTTATCATTTATAGTATACCCTGTACAAACTTCTTTTTTTGTAAGTTTTTTTGGTAACTATCCCATTTGTTCGATTCAGTAGGCAGTATACAGTTTGCAGTAGGCAAAAACTGATACATTTTCATTGCCAACTGCTTACTGCATCTTTTTGGTTGCAGCTACGCCGCGCCAGAAATTCCCGTTTCTTTTATTTCTTTTATAACCGTGGCAACAGTGTCGGGGGCTAGTTTTCCATGGATATCTTCATCAACCATCATGACAGGGGCCAGTGAACATGCACCCAGACAGGCAACTTCTTCTAACGTAAATACATTATCCTTTGTCGTCATACCTGTGGAAACTTCTAAAGCCTCACTTAGTTTATCCAGGACCTTTTTTGCTCCTTTCACATGACACGCAGTCCCGCAACAGACCTTAATGATATGATGCCCGCGGGGTTTTAAGTGAAATTGAGCGTAAAAAGTAGCAACTCCGACTATTTCATGAGTACTGATATTTAATTTTTCCGAAATAAGGTCAACAACGGGCTCGGACAGATAACCATATTCGGCTTGCACCATTTGCAAAATAGGAATTATTGCTCCTCGGGTGTTTTTATATTTCTCCAGTATCTTTTCTACCTTTGAAAGATCTACAGTTTCACCTCGCGCAGATTGTTCTTTTCTGGTATTCATTGTAAATTATTCTGCCACACGTTAAAGAGTTATAAAGGCAGTTTTAAAATATCATTTGTGATATTTAAATTTTAACGGTCAATTTCTCCCAAAACAATATCTAAACTCCCAATGGTAGCGACAACATCCGGAAGTAACCTGCCCTCTACCATTTTCGGTAATGCCTCCAGATTGACAAAAGAAGGAGGCCGTATTTTTAATCGATAAGGTTTGCTGGAACCATCACTTACAATATAAAAACCCAATTCGCCCTTAGGGGCCTCGATACTGGAGTATACCTCTCCCCGGGGTGGATGAATACCGTGCATAATGAGTTTAAAATGGCTGATCATGGATTCCATATTTGTTTCTACGTCCTCTTTTGGGGGTAAGGTAATATTTGGTATCCTTGCGATAAAATCTCCCTTAGGAAGGAGATTTAAAGCCTGATGTACGATACTGTTGCTCTGGCGCATTTCTTCAATACGTACACGATACCGATCGTATACATCTCCTTTTTTACCTAAAGGAACGGTAAAATGATATTTGTCATAACCGGAATAGGGTTCTGCCTTTCTGATATCCCAGCTGACTCCGGAGCCTCTTAAACTCGGGCCGCTAAGACCGTAATCGACGGCATCTTCAGCGGAAATAACGCCGACATCAACAGTGCGTTTTTTCCATATAGGATTGTCCGTCAGGAGTGTTTCGTATTCTTTTAGCCGTGAGGGAAATTCAGAAACGAACTTTCGTGTTTTTTCTAAGAATCCACCTGGTAAATCGCGTGATACGCCACCTACCCTGATATAGGAGAGGTGCATCCGCGCCCCTGAAACCATTTCAAAAATATCATAAATTTCCTCGCGTTCGCGGAAGCAGTAAAAAAACACGGTCATAGCGCCAATATCCAGTGCGTGAGTTGCCAGCCACAACAGGTGAGAGGCAATCCGGGTAAGTTCACAAAGAAGTACGCGGATATGTTGGGCCCTTTCAGGGACTTCAATACCAAGCAATTTCTCAACAGCAAGGGCATATGCCAGGTTGTTTGAAAAAGGGGCTACATAATCCAACCGGTCTGTGAGGGGAATACACTGATGATATGTTCTGTATTCCGCAAGTTTTTCCACCCCCCTATGGAGAAATCCCACGTGCGGTACTGCCTTTACAATCATCTCACCATCCAGTTCCAGCAAAAGCCTCAGGACACCGTGTGTACTGGGATGTTGCGGACCCATATTGATGGTCATCAGGTGGGTCGTAGTTGTTGTCGCAGCCTCTGTCACGCCTCACCCTTTCGATAGGTATCTCGGAGTGTGGCGGGTTGTCTTCCATCCAAAGGATAGTCTTTTCGCAAGGGATGTCCTTCAAAATCTTCTGGTGTGAGAATTTTTCTCAGGTCGGGGTGTCCGTCAAACTTAATACCAAACATATCATATGTCTCTCTTTCATGCCAATCAGCCGTCTTCCAGATACCCGTTACCGTTGGTATGCAGGGTTCTTCTGATGGAACAGGCACCTTGATGCGTACACGATGGTTTTTCTGTATAGAATAAAGATGGTATACTACCTCAAAAACATCATCGGTTTCAACCCGGTCAACACCGCAGAGATCCGATAAGAAATTAAAATCAAGCTCCTGATTTTCTTTAAGGAACCTGGCAACAGCAACGATATAATCCCTCTTTACCATAAGGGTTAATTCACTTCGAAATATACGAGAACCCAGTATTGCCTCTGGAAAACGTGTTTTTATTGCTGTTGCTATAGATTCGGTATCCATGTTGATCACAAAGATTCTTTTTCAATCTTTTTCTGTATTTCCATGATGGCATGGATCAATGCCTCCGGCCTAGGGGGGCATCCTGGAAGATATACATCCACAGGCATGACCTGATCCAAACCCTGAACAACGCTGTAGGTGTTATATACACCACCGGAGACTGCACAGGCGCCCATAGCGATAACCCACTTGGGTTCCGGCATCTGATCGTAGATTTTCCTCGCCACAGATGCCATCTTATACGTTAGTGTGCCGGCAACGATCATCAAGTCTGATTGTCTCGGTGAAAATCGAAAGACCTCCGCACCAAATCGCGCAAGGTCGTAGCGAGGCGCAACTACAGCCATCATTTCTATGGCACAGCAGGCCAATCCAAATGGCATAGGCCAGAGGGAGGATTTGCGTGCCCAATTTACCATTGTGGTTAAAGTTGTGGTCAGAATGTTATCACCCAGGTGACTTTCTAGTCCCATTCCAACCCTCCCCTTTTCCATATATAAAGGTAACAGACGAGTAGTATACCAATAAAAATGAGCATTTCAATAAACCCAAAGAGCTTGAGCGACTTAAAAGCCACTGCCCATGGGTAAAGAAAAACGACTTCCACATCGAAGATAACAAAAAGCATGGCAATGAGATAAAATTTTACCGAGAAACGCTCCCGCGCTGAACCTACCGGATCAATACCACACTCATACGGTGAGAGCTTTTCTGCGGTGGGTTTCCGTCTTCCTAAAATTACTGAAATCCCTATGTTGGTAACAGCAAAGCCTCCGGCTATGATAAATAATATTAGTATAGGCAAATAATGTGTCATAGAGGCGTTATTATAGAATTATTTATAGAAAAGTCAAAGAAATTTGCTGTGCCTAATCTTTCCAAAATAATCAGAACGAACGTTTAGCAAGTATAATGCCATGTTTTTGAGGTAAATAAGGTACTTAAGGATAAATACTTAATAAACTACAGTTATCTGAGCTAATCCGCGTCCTGTTACAGAATTACATTATCAATGAGTCGTGTCTTACCAATCCTGACCGCCAGAGCTGCAACGTCACCATTGCGTACCATTGAAACTTCCTCAAGGTTTTCAGGGCTCACGATAGAAATATAATCAATCGTGGCAGATTTAGTATTATGAATAATTTTCTCCATTTCCGGTACAATTTTTTCTGTATTTTGAATCCCCGCATGTACCATGGATTGCGCCTTGGTCAGCGCCTCGTATAAACAAAGGGCATCTTTCTTTTCTGTCTCACTGAGATAGGCATTTCTTGAACTCAATGCCAACCCGTTCTGATCTCTCATTGTCGGAAGTACCTTTATCGTAACATCAACATTTAAATCGAAAACCACTCGTTTGATAATAACCGTTTGTTGAAAGTCTTTTTGCCCGAAATAGGCAATATCGGGTTTTATGAGGTTGAGTAATTTTAATACAACTACCGCAACTCCCCGGAAATGGCCGGGACGTGATTTACCACAGAGCGCGTCTTCAAGGTATCCGGGTATAACTGATGTACAGAACCCTTTCGAATACATCTCTTCCGCATTCGGATTGAATACAATATCAACTCCCTCCTGAGAAAGGAGGTTGCAATCGTTAGCAAACGTCCTTGGATATTGTTTAAAATCTTCGTTCTTCCCAAATTGTAAGGGGTTTACAAAAATACTCACCACCACGGTGTCATTTTCTTTTTTTGCCTGTCTTACCAGACTCAAATGCCCTTCATGCAAGGCCCCCATCGTAGGAACAAAACCGATCGTTCTGTGGTTTTCTTTCCTTGTTTTAATGCCATGTTTCATATCCTTGAGCGATGTAATTACCTGTAACAAAACACGTCCTCCCGTCTTTTTGTAATTCCGATATTAAAATAGCACAATAATTTTACATTCACGGGGCAAGTGATTTTTACGCTTGCCTGAAAATTTGTAAATTTTTTTATTATATGCTATAATAACAGAGAGCCGAAGATGGTTTTAGGGTTTTACCCTACTAGCGCCCCAACGCTGGTCTCCTTTTCTTCCATCTCCGGCTCTCCTTTTTATAAAAAGTTTTGCTCTAAACTCTTTTTAAATACACTTTTATAAATTGTTTATTTTCAACTTGTTTGCAAAAATCGTCTTTCGTGATATAATAAAATCGGAGTTGGGGGAGTGTTAATGGGGTTCAACGTTCCCCACGGTGTAATTAAAGGCAAATAAAATAAGTTACGAACACCTACTATAAAAATATGTGAAGTATCAACCGCCCCCAACTCCATATGAGTCTTTGAAAATATTCAGTAGCGATGAATAAACCGCACGTAGTAAAAATGCGTAAACTTATTGGTTTTTGATCGCTATTGATAATTGTAAAGTAGAATTTTGGGAAAACCTTATGTAGCAAAAGGAGGCGATGTAAGGATATGAGGGAGTTTGAAAAATAGCCTGTCGTATTCAAGAGGTTAAAAGCCACAATGAGACGCATCAAGTTGTTTGAATACGATGGGCTATTTTTGTTTCTACAGAAAAATTCAAATCAATACAATATCCTTTGCGCTCATAATACGTTCACAATAATGACATTGTAATTTTATGGGGTTTTTATTTACTACATGTTGCCTGGCTTTTATATTGTTATAATTGCTCACGCAATTCGGGTTAAAGCACTTAACGATACCTTCAATAATTTCTGGAATCACAATCTTGAATTTTTTAACAACTTCATAATCCTTAATAATGTTTACCGTAGCATTTGGGGCAATAAGCGCGATTTTATTGGCTTCTTTTTGATCGATAATCTTCCCTTCAATTTTTATAATTCCTTTTTTCCCTAAAAATTTACTTGTTAAATTCATTCCTACAAGGACTATCTGCTCTTCGTTCTGAATATTTAAAATTTCGGCAACCTTCAGTGTGCTTTTACTGTCTATGTGGTCAATCACCGACCCGTCTTTTATTGCGGCGACATCGAGATGTTTCATTCAATGGCTCCCAAAACAGCAGCCAATAAAGCCTTTCTGATAGGAACGCCGTTCCGCGCCTGATGAAAATATACAGCAAAATCGGTTGCATCCAGGCTGTCATCCAT
Organism: Candidatus Brocadia sp.; assembly: GCA_021646415.1. Taxonomy (NCBI): domain Bacteria; kingdom Pseudomonadati; phylum Planctomycetota; class Candidatus Brocadiia; order Candidatus Brocadiales; family Candidatus Brocadiaceae; genus Candidatus Brocadia; species Candidatus Brocadia sp. Next base: position 101,280 of record SOEU01000009.1, on the reverse strand, counting down.
TTCATCCACACGCGGTAAGGGATGTAATACCTTTAAATCATTCTTAATTCCGAATTCTTCCAGCACTGCCTTACTCAACCTATATATGCCACGAACCTTTTCAAATTCAACCGGATCTGCAAAACGTTCCTTCTGAATTCTTGTGCAATAAATCACGTCCAGCCTCTTACTTATACCCATGAGTGATTCGTTTTCGTGACACTTTACCTTCCGGTCTTTCAGTGCCTCCATAAAATCTCCGGGCATCCGGAGGCTGGGCGGTGAAACAAAGTACATCTCGGCACCAAAATATGCCAGAGCATACGCAAGTGAATGCACCGTCCTTCCATACTTCAGGTCGCCCAAAAAACCAATAGTAAGACCTTCTAATGTTCCTTTTGTCTTCTGGATTGTATAAAGGTCTAAAAAGGTTTGTGTTGGATGCTGATTCGCACCATCCCCAGCATTAATCACTGGTGTCTTCACAACATCTGCTGCTAGCTGTGCCGAACCTTCGAGATAATGCCTTAAAACGATGATATCACAGTAACCTTCGATAATCTTCACAGAATCGCTCAACGATTCACCCTTGGCCACCGAAGTAACCCCTGGCTCTGCAAAGCCAATTACCATTCCACCCAACCGCTTCATGGCAGATTCAAAGCTCAATCTTGTTCTCGTTGAAGGTTCGAAAAATAACAAAGCAAGTACCTTACCCTTGAGTATATCTGTATACTCCATTTGCTCCATTCTCTTTGCCAGATCGAGTATATACAATAACTCTTCTTTGTTAAAATGCCTGATAGAAATAATATCTCTTTGTTTAAAGTTTATCATGTATTTCTACCGAACCTTGTATGAAGCATCTTATAAAATTTTGAGAAATAATTTATCAGACCCCTAGAAACATTACAAGGAAAATTAAACGGTACAGGTTGCAACAATTCCGATTGTTTACCAATTTTATCAGTTACAAATTTTATTGACAATAAACATTTTTATCCGTTATAGTAATTCCTCTTTAGATAAGCAACTTAACTTTATCTATTCATCAGCCCTGAAGATACTAAGGAATAACGTTGGTATCACCTGTAACTCGTTTTCAATCACTTTGTGTCTTTGTGGCAAATACTCTATCAGGAAACAAATAATTTATGAAAACACTCAACGTGGGACTCATTGGCTTGGGAACAGTTGGTACTGGGGTAGCAAAAATCCTTTCGGAAAGGGATTCACCCCTCCTCGAAAAACTCGATTGTGTCCCTGTCTTAAAAGGTATCGCCGATTGTAACATGGATGCTAAAAACAAATTGAATTTACCATCGGATATTCTCTTTACCACCGATGCAAAAACACTCCTCAATAATCCGGATATTCAGGTCATTGTGGAACTTATCGGGGGATTACACCCTGCCATGGAAATCATTACCACAGCCTTTGAAAAAGGCAAGGACGTCGTAACAGCAAATAAAATGCTTTTGGCTTTACACGGCTCAGAGCTCTTTAGCAAGGCGCGCCAACACGGCAAGAGCATCTCATTTGAGGCAAGTGTAGGGGGTGGAATTCCCATTATTGCTGCACTGCGGGATGGTTTTATTGCCAACAGGATTGAGGCTATTTTTGGCATTGTAAATGGCACAACCAACTACATTTTAACCAAGATGACCAGGGAGAAGGTAAAATACAGCGATGCCCTCACCGAGGCACAAAGGTTGGGTTATGCTGAAAAAGACCCTACCATGGATGTAGAGGGCATAGACTCATCACACAAGCTCGCTATTTTAGCAAGGATTGGGTTTGGTGTAGATTTTGATTACAAAAACATCTATCATGAAGGTATTAGCGCCGTGGATTTATCGGACATATGGTATGCGCATGAACTGGGATATACCCTAAAACTCCTGGCAATTGCAAAGAAAACCGAAAATCATATTGAACTCCGCGTCCACCCCACACTTCTTCCCCATGACCATCCGCTTTCCTCGGTAAATGGCGTCTTTAATGCTATCTGTATTACCGGAAGCGCTGTAGGAGAAACAATGCTCTATGGCAAGGGCGCAGGTCAGATGCCCACAGCCAGCGCTGTGGTTGCGGACCTCGTGGATGTTGCACTGGGAAGAGCAGGTATCACATTTAAAGCCATGAAGACCTTTTCCGGGCATTGCGAGTATATTCCTTTAGCTAATGTACAACAATTTAAAACCCGCTATTATTTACGATTTTCCGTTGTGGATAAACCCGGTGTGCTTGCAAAAATATCCGGCATCCTGGGGAAATATGAGATCAGCATCGCCTCGGTAATCCAGCACAAGGCAAGGGAAAACGGCACTGTTCCCCTGGTAATGATGACCCATATTGCAGAAGAAGGCAATCTGCAAAAGGCGCTTGCGGAAATCAAACAACTCGATGTAATAAAAGACCATACAAAATTTCTCCGTGTGGAAGAATAGGAGGTCTCTTGAAATACTGCATTATTGTTCCTGACGGAATGGCAGATTACCCCATAGACAAACTCAGCGGCAGAACCCCCGTTGAAACGGCACGTACTCCCAACCTTGATTTTCTTGCACAAAATGGTCAGCTTGGCGTTGTTCGGACCATTCCAGGCGGATTTCCCGCAGGCAGTGACGTAGCGAATCTTACCCTATTAGGATATGATCCCAGGGAATACTACTCAGGGCGAGCACCCCTCGAGGCTGCCAGCATTGGCATCAAACTTGGCAACGACGATTGGGCATTCCGGTGCAACTTTATTACTGCCAGCGAAGACATCCTGGAGGATTTTTGTGCCGGTCATATTAAAACTGACGAAGCAGCCGTTCTTATTAAACTCCTGAACGAAAAATTGGGCAATGACATCATTCAATTCTACACCGGTAAGAGCTATCGTCACATCATGATATACAGAGGATCACAGAAGATGGACGCAAAATGTTTTCCTCCCCACGATATCATGGGCCAATCGATTCGAAAACACCTCCCCAAAGGACATGGAAGTGAAATCCTTATTGATCTCATGGAACGCTCCCGGACGTTTCTGCCGAATCACGATGTAAACAAGGTTCGTATAGACCTGGAAGAAAACCCCGCAAACATGATCTGGCTGTGGGGGCAGGGACATCGCCCCAAAATGCCTACGTTCAAAGAGCGGTTTCACCTCACGGGTGCCGTCATTACCGCCGTAGATTTGATCAAGGGTATTGCCTGCTATCTTGGATGGGACATCATACATGTACCAGGTGCTACCGGCTATCTCGATACAAATTATGCCAACAAAGGGCACTATACCATCCAGGCATTGGAAACTCATGATATAGTACTGGTACACATAGAGGCCCCTGATGAGGCGGGACACGAGGGTAACGTGCATGAAAAAGTGCAAGCCATTGAACAGGTAGACAGTAAGATAATCGGGCCTGTTCTTGAATCCAAAAGTAAATTCCCTGACCTGCGTATCCTGGTTCTCCCGGACCATTACACGCCTATTGTTAAAAGAACGCATACCCCGGAATCCGTCCCTTTTACGGCCTACGGTACCGGTATAGAAAAAGGTATAGGACTTCCCTACTGCGAGGTCAATGCCCACGCATCCGGCCTCCACATAAAGGAAGGACACCGACTCATAGAGCACCTCATTTCTGGCTCTTTTCGGTAAATAAAGCCCCCGGTGATGATTGTTAGTACTCAAAAAGGGTCACAAATTGTGATTTGTTAAGTTGGAACATTGCAACCATTGTACTGGGGTGGCACGGACAAGCTACAATTGTTCGGTTTTGCCATTGTAAGACGGGTATAATGTTTCATGAAAATGTATATGCAAATCAGCATGCATAATCAGGGGAATAAAAGATGAGGATATTATAGCACTTCTGCATCAACTACGTTCTGCAACTTTCTTTACCCGGGAACGGGATTTTTATAGCCCCACACCCTGGGTCATGCCAACTACTATCTTGTTTATTCGGCCATGGGCCAAGTAAGAGGATGCCAGTTTCATGCGGCGTTTCCCATGGTAAAATTTATTGCCATAAGCATCAAAAAGAGTGTAATTTGGAAAATATCTCAAAAATTAGTTAAAGGAGTTTGCCATGCAAACATTTACTGTTGAAATAGAAAAGGATGAGAAATTTTATATTGCCCAATGCATTGAACATTCTAATTGTTTTACACAAGGGAGAACCATTGAAGAAGCTATCCATAATATAAAAGAGGCCATAGAACCTATTCTTAATATTAAACATCCAAAATTAAATATCATTTTAAAGGACTCATTAGTGAATGCCCTTTAATCAACTTTACCTTGGCATTACTTTGTTAAAAACGTTTGTAAAAAAATATTTTTAAGTCACGAAAGAAATTCTTCTTTTCTGAAATAAAATCCAACAGAAATATCTTCACCCTGTTAGATAAGACATCTTGTTTGTTTACAAAAAGTAAGCACAAACAATATCTAACAGGGCGAATGCACCATCCGGTAAAAAGAACAACGTCTTGTGTAAAATCAGATGAGCTCGTTACCCTCATCAAAAAGCATTACTGGCATAAAACCAAATCCCTCAAATTCAAAACTCCGGATGGCTCTGAAGCTTCCTATAGAACATATTCTTTTGAGGCACAACTGAAAGAGTGTGATATCCCTTTGAAGTTCGTCGTGGTTCTTGGTAAGTGGAACAAGGATGATGACAATACCTGTCACATCCTTATTACCAACCAACTCACTGCATCTGCAAAGACGGTTATCACCAACTACCTGCTTCGTTGGGGTATTGAGCAGTGTTTCAGAAAGTTAAAAGATACCTTTTACTTTGGTCACTATCAGGTCAGACATATTGAAAAGATTGAGCGGTACTGGAATCTTTGTCTTATCGCATGGACTCTTGTCTACTGGATCAAACAAAACTTGTCCTCGTGTAAACGGGGATGCGTATCTCAATAAAATCCTTGAAACAAAACCCATTACCTTTAATGAATTCAAACAGGCTATTAATTCCCTGCTTGAATTTGCCTCAACAAGCACTCTCTCAAAGAACGAAAATCTTGCTCGTGACTATTTTAAAATCAAATTGAAACGACTGAAGAAAAAATTCGCCGCTTAATTTTTTAACAAAGTACTGCTCCTGCATTTTTAAAAAGTATGCGCTTCTATGATTTGACTTAGAAGTCTTGTATTACCTGGCAATCCAGTTAATGATAAAAAAATTTTATGGTTATCCGCTTGACTACCACCACAAATAAATTATGGGGTCTTGGCTTACTAACTAACGCCACGAATGTCTTGGCCTTTAACGGGGTCAACATTCACCGCATGTTGGATAAGGCGGTAGAACAACAATCCTTGAGATCGTGAGGTTCTGCGGTTAAAACGAAAAACAAATTCATTCAAATAGTACTCCAAATGAGAGGCTCGTGGCGAACCTTGATGAGTTCCTTGCAACCATCGTTTCAAAAAAGAAGCCACAAGGTTAACCAAAGGCAACAAATTTTTACCAACATCCGATGTTTTTCTAAGAACCCTATGCTTATAACCAGAAGAAGCCAGTTGGCTATATCCCTCCCAAGCATCAGTAAATACTTCGCTGTTAGGTTGAATGCTTTCTATAATCGCGGGTATCAAACTTTGCCCCGATGCATCATTAACCTTATGCAGGCGGATACGCCCGGGACGTTTACCTCTATCTTCAACTGCTACAACCACCAACGTTTTGCCATCAGCGCTACGCCCGAGTTTTCCTGGACATTTACCACCTATATAGGTTTCATCGACTTGCACAGGACCTACCAGACGATCATGACCAGGACGGACCATAGCAATCCGCAACTTGTGCATCATGGTCCATATCGTCTCATATCTGTTAAATCCAAGAACATGTTGAAGACCCAAAGCGCTGATACCGTGTTTTTGGCTGACCACTTGCCAGATTGCCAAAAACCATACCTGCAACGGTATACGCGTATCTTGAAATATAGTTCCTGCTGTAGCAGAAATCCAGTATCGACAACGCTTACAACGATACCGCCCTTTAGTTATCCAATATTCGTGGTGATTACAATGAGGGCAAACAAATCCCTCTGGCCATCGTATTCGATAAAGATATTCATGGCAAGATTGCTCAGTCGCAAAACTTTTTTCAAACTCAATTATCGTCGTAGGATACCATTCCATAACCCCAATATTTTATGATATTGAGGCAGTGGTAGTCAAGCGGATAATCATAAAATATTTTTATTAGATAATATACCTCTTCAACCCCCATACGCCGCCAAATATTGGCTTTCCATTCTAAAATTTGTAACACTATATTTATAGCTTGCATGAATTACGATTTATTTTTTATTAATTCACCTAATTGACATGTATTCATGAATTCAGTATCTGGCCATAATTTTAAAATTTGTTTTAACAATTTATCCAGTATCATTAAGTTATTAATTCTGTTTTCAACATGTAAAGTACCGGTATAATTTAAACGATGTGTACCAATTATTACTGGTTTACCCAATTTAAATAACAGGTTGATTCTTTTTAAACATTCGTCAACTATTCCGGTATTCTGTGTTATTGTTGGTTCAAAAGAACAATTTCGTATCAGGTAGATTTGGCCATGCCTATTTTTTTGCCCTATGTAATGCAGCCTTCTTTTATATTCGCATTTTCCCGGGATTGGTTCATTTTGAAAATGTATACCTTGAATATAAAAGATTCCGGCTTCGCGTAATTTTATTTCTAACTCTGAACTCCAAGTATAACATGGTGCTACAAATGACTTAGACCTATAATTAAACCTTTTTTCAAAAAGTATAGATCCTTCTTTTATTGAATCACTTAAATAAGGTACGTCATCATATGAGTTTATATCTAATGCAGCCATAAAATCATTTCTACGTCCTAGAACTTTATTTTTCAGTGGAATACCATAAACACCGTATTCAAAAGCTATATGCGTTTCATTATCTCCATTTTGCAGTGCTAATAACCATTGCTTAGTATTCAGGTGTTCCCTTCCATGAAATTGAGGGAAAAACAGGTGGTTTGATATTCCTTCATTAAATAATTTAATAGTGTCATGCGAACTTGAACCATTTGGGTTTAGTGAAGGTAGATAATAATATTTTTGGAATTTACTATCCTTGATTTTTTTAAAATCAGGATTGCTCATTACAGTATTAACTGTAATAACCGGATGCGTTCCGTTTTTATCTTTATATTTAGAAAGAATATCAAATATACTATAAATATCTTCGGCAGTTTCTAAAGAGTCAAATTTGCAATATGGATCTTTATCTACTGGAATACCGGCTTTTAGCAATTTAGAGTAGATACTTTTTGACGGTATTCTAACACTGCCCCAATCGTCAGATTCAATTACAACAATTTTTCGGTTAGTTCGCCAGCCAGGTATATTTGTTATCACTCTTTTTATGTGATTTAATAACATTTATAGTTATGATTCCAGAAACAGGAATGAAGCAAGTAATAAAATTATATACTTGCGCACTAACCACCACCTGTTTGAACCGATCAAACCCCTTCCCTAAGATTACAGATTCCCCGACAGGCTTTGCAGTGATCTCCGTAAAGTGGCCGATGAAAGATCGAGAGTTACCAACCAGGCTATCTTCCAATATATATGTAGACAGGGGCATAACCCCATAAGCACTAACTTAATTTTTGCCCAAAACCCAATTTACAGTAACTGTGATATCGGGAAATGAAGATGGTGAAAAGGTATCAGACGTCTTCTTTGTGTTCATCTGTTTGTAACCAGCAGATGTAGGTTCATGATAAATTTCAACGCATTCAGAAACCAAATCAACGATCCAAACTTCATGAATTCCGGCTTTTGCATATATAGGTAATTTTACATCATGGTCAAAATCAATTGAACTATCTGCGAATTCGATAATCAAATAAACATCACTGACATCGGGATGTCGTGTCATATATGCATATTCGTTCCGTTTGATAATTGCGATATCCGGCTGTGGTTCAGAATATTTTCCAAGGCAAACAGGATTATGAATGCTAACCATTGCCCTATTACCCAGGTGTGTAATAAGGAATTCGGTCATCCTGTTTACACAATGTGCATGCCTGCTTCCAATCGGTGTCATTTTTACAATTTCTCCATCAACAAGCTCCAGCCTTTCATCATTTTGAAAAATCCCGGCTTCACCCATTCGGTGGTACTCATCAACCGTGATTTGTCGACGGATTATTTGTAAGACCATATTCCAACTCCTCCAATACTACGTACATCTTGCATCCCATACCCTGCACTATACAAGGAACGCTCCGTGCAATAGGTTGTATGCTCCCCAAATTGCGCCCCAGACAGAAGACATGAATTAGGCTGCCTTTGGCAGTGACTTTTAGATACACGGCAAATGCCGGTTAAAAACAACCCCTCACCCCCTAGTTTATTAAGGAGGATTTCCCTCCCCCCTTTGTCCCCCTCCGGAAGGGGATAGAAGAGGAAATGTGGATTCAGGGGATCTCTGGTCTGCTATGATACGAACTTTGAAATTCCTAAACGTTTAATTAGCATTTAATACGCAAATCAGCAGTCAAATATTCTTTTAGGTATCAAGAAACTACAGTCTTTCGTAAATCATCTTTGGGATTGCATAGGTGCGATTTTTCAAAATAACGCCGATCAGGTTGGCTTTTTTGTGCTTCAAAGGTGCGATTAACGTCTTTATCGTATGGTGTCGGGTCTTTCCCTCGTTCACAACCAGGACAATTCCATCTAAATGTGGACAAAGGACACAGGCATCTTTAAAACTCCTTAAGTTTGCATAGTCAACGAAAATGAACTCATACTTTTCTTTGGCGGTCTTCATTACATTGAACATATTGGTGGAATCTAAAAGAGGTGTAGGATTAAGCGATGTATTACCAGCGGGCAGTACCGTTAGGTTAGTACCTAAAACTTGAGCCGCCTTTTCCAATGAAATTTTACCTTCGAGTACGTTCGCAAGACCTCCATTATCAGAAATATTAAAGACCTTGTGAGTTGACGGCATCCTTAAGTTGGCGTCAATTACCATTACCTTATGACCTGCCTTGTTTGATAGAAAATTAGCGATGTTGGCAATTATAGTAGTAGACCCGTCTATTGGTGAAGCGGCGGTTATCAAAATGGACTTTAAGTTTTTATCTTTCATCAAGAGATACAACTGGTCAGAGAGGTTCTGGTAGGGTTGAATTAAAGAGGCTGTCCGTTTTGAGTCTTTAATCAGTACGCCGTTTTTAAATCCTTTCTTTGGTATAGAGCCTAAAAGCGGCAAGTTAAGAAATGTCTCTACGTCCTGAGGCGACTTAAATGTTTGATCGATAAATTCAAATCCAAAAGCAAGTATAACTCCTAAAAACAGACTCATAGCAATGGCAAGAAGCAAAATAAGGGTTTTACTTTTTCCTGTAGGTTTAGAAGGCGCTTGTGCCTGTTCAATAATCTTGACACTTGCAGGACCAATTGCCTCCATAGCAGGAAGCGTCTCGCCGGTAAGGTTTTTGGTTATCTTATTTATACCATTTTCTAGTTGCACTACAATTGGATGTTTTTCTCCGTATTTCAATTGGTATTCCGCCAATTGCTGTTCAAGGTCAAAAATGACATACGAGCGGCTCACCACATTGGCTATCGTAGCAGCTTCAACCGGGCTAAAATCACTAACGGCAATTGTAAATAAATCAGTGTTTTCTATGGGTTCAACTGTTATTTTACCTTTAAGACTTCCTACCGCCCCCCGAAAAGAATCCATCTGCTTCTGAACATCTTCTGCTTCTTCGACAGATAATTTTTCCTCCGTATTTCCTATCAGGGAAAGAGTCGTCTCCTGCCCGGATAAAAGAGGTACTGTTTTCAAATTATTTTTCGCCACCTTTTGCATTTCCTTCATCTTGTGTCTTAGATCTATTAACCATGCTTTAAGCGGAGAACAAAAATTCTTTTCATAATCAGATGGACGCTCGTAGAGTTTAAGAACTTTTACTGCACGCTCAATTACAGGGTTTGAGGTTACAATCTCGCTCTGGGTAGTAGATAAACCTCCCCCTCGTCCATAACCCAGGCGCGTATAATAAGGGGCCTGAGCCTGTTTTTCTGCGGTGATAAGCATTTTAACCCTGGCATCATACATTGGCGTCATAAGTTCCAAGCCGATAATCGCACTTATTATTACAGTTACAAAAGTGGTTATAATAACAGCCCTGCGTCTAAATATTACCCTTATATAATCTCGTAAGGTACTTCCAGGAAAATTTAAATCCATGTGTTCCCCCTAAAGAATTCCTTCCAATACTATTACCATATCTTCTGACTCTAAACGGATATCTTTACCGACTGCACCTTTCACGGCACCTTTCATATCGACTTTGATACTTTCATACCCCTCTTTACCTGGAACTGTTCGAAGAATTTTAACTCTATCGGGAGAACCGAATTTCGCAAAGCCACCTGCAAGGGATATCGCCTTAAGGACTGTCATATTATCCCCAAGTATGTATTTGCCAGGTTTCATAACCTCACCATATACAAAGAACTCTTTGTTGCGTTCAACGACTATTATATCCTCATCCTCGATAGGCATATCGCAGTTCGTATTACTCTCTTTTGAGTTTTTAAGATCGATGTTGATTTCTTTGTATTGGTGTCTATCTTTCAACTTGCGTCTGAGTTTTACTTTACCATAAAGACCTTCAGGAGTAATGCCCCCCGCCGTTGAAATGGCCTTAATTACGGTCATATTGCCCTCAAGTGGGAATCTTCCCGGATTTTTAATCTCACCATATACAAAAAATTTCACACTCTCAAAACGCGTCAAGGTCGCAGACACAACTGGGTACTTTATGTAACTGCTGGAAAGCCTTTTTGATATTTCCTTTTCGATCTCTGATAAAGTCATACCCTTGACTTTGATGCTACCTATGTAAGGAAATGATATCAAACCGTCTGATGTAACGGGCGCTTTAGTTTTAAGTTCATCATGATCAAGTACATTTATGTCCAGAACATCACCAAAGCCGACTGTATATTGCTGTTCCTGAGGAGGTTCATCAGCACAATACAATGTTGACGTAACAGAGATAACACATAACACAACTAAAATCATAATAATATTTTTTATCATCTTTGCCACCTATTTTATTTTAAAAATTAAAAAACGGGTAAATTGCATTCTTTAAAATTGACGAAGATAGTGATACGTTTATTATCGACACTATTTGATAATTATTTAACCTATAGATTTCGCTTTTAAACTTATTTTCAATTAAGCTGACTTTTTGAATATTTTCCATAAGTAAGTTCGATCCCTTCACGCAAATTAATCTTTGCTTTCCAGCCAAGTTTAGTTATTTTTTCAATACTCAAAAGCTTCCTTGGTGTCCCATCAGGCTTTGAAGTGTCCCATTGTATTTCTCCTCCATATTTTACTATTTCCTTAATAATCTTAGCAAGTTCTTTAATTTTTAATTCTTTGCCTGTACCAATATTTACGAGCTCTCCAATGTCATGTGTATTGTAGTTTTGCACTAAAAATATACAGGCATCCGCTAAATCATTTGCATGGAGAAATTCACGATAGGGAGAACCCGTACCCCAGACCTCAACAATAGTTGTGCGTTTGGAGTTCGGAGTTTGGAGTTTGGAGTTTTTTGGGTAATTGCTTTTTATTCCGATTCGTGAAAGGAGGTTAACGATCTCTTCATCCGTCATTTTTATTACATCGTGATTATGTATTGGATGTTTTTGTAAATCGTTTCTTATAGACTGAAAATCTCCATTTTCCAAACACTTTCCCAGATGCATCTTCCTTATCAATGCTGGCAACACATGAGATGTCTCTAAATCAAAATTGTCATTCAGACCATAGAGGTTGGCTGGCATTACGGAGATAAAGTTTGTGCCATATTGTTCGTTGAAATATCTGCAAAGTTTTATTGCAGATATCTTTGCTATCGCATAGGGCTCGTTGGTAGGTTCAAGACTCCCCGTGAGTAAATGTTCCTCCATCATTGGTTGAGGAGCAAATTTTGGATATATACAAGACGATCCAAGATTTAACAATTTTTTAACACCATATTTATAGCTTGCATGAATTACATTTGCAGCGATCATTATATTCTGATAGATAAACTCTGCCTTGTATGTGCTGTTAGCCAATATTCCACCAACCCTGGCAGCCGCCAAAAAAACGAATTTCGGCTTTTCTTTTTCAAAAAATGCCTCTACCTCAAACTGTCTTGTCAAATCCAACTCTTTATGGGTCCTTACAACGAGATTTTTATAACCAGAATCCTGGAGTCTATGCACAATAGCCGATCCCACCAAACCAGTGTGGCCGGCCACGAAGATTTTAGAACTCTGGTTCATGGCTATTGAATTATTTGTTGTCATTTCGCTATTGATTAATTGGTTGCAGATTTTTAGCGCTATGATATTTTCAATTTTTTGAACAAAACTCAAATAATGACCTAAAAATACATTCGGACGCTTTAGGAAGGACTATAAATCACTGTAAATAAACAACAACTAACACCCCTCTCTTACCTTCTCGTAAAATGAAAAATCATGATCGGTGTATTCAAATCCCTTTTCCTTTGAAATTTCTATTCCTTTCCCAGGCGGGTCAATCCCCATAAGTTGCATATCATAATCAACCATAATCTTTACTAGTTCATCAAAAGTAGTTCTTGGATGCCAGTTAAGTTTTTGCTTTGCCTTTGTTATATCAGATCTAAGATGTTCAACTTCAGTGGGCCGGAAATATTTCGGATCTATCTCTATCAGAATAATCCCTGGTTTGAGATGGTCTTTCCATCTTTTCTCTATACTTTTGATAAACCCTTTTTCTTGTCCCCTTTCTCCCTTCCATTCAATTTCTATACCAGCATATTTATATGCTTTCTCTGCAAACTCTCGTACTGAATAACTTTCCCCAGTACCTATCACGTAATCATCCGGTTCGTCTTGCTGGGTCATAAGCCACATTGCCTCTACATATTCAGGGGCAAACCCCCAGTCCCTTTTTGCATTTAAATTTCCCAGGAAAATTTTTTTCTGCTTTCCCATAAGGATATTGGCAATTGCCCGAGTTATTTTTCTTGTCACAAATGTCTCTCCTCTGCGAGGACTCTCGTGATTAAAAAGTATTCCATTACAGGCAAAAAGTCCATATCCCTCCCTATAATTGACTGCCATCCAGTAGGCATACAGTTTTGCTACAGCATAAGGGCTCCTGGGATAAAACGGCGTTTTCTCATTTTGGGGAGGCAAAGACGCTCCAAACATTTCCGAAGATGAGGCCTGATAGAACCTTGTTTTTATCCCACTCCTTCTTATGGCTTCTAGAATTCGAGTGGTCCCTAAACCAGTTATGTTTCCGGTAAATTCCGGCATATCAAAAGAAACCCTGACATGAGATTGCGCGCCCAGATGGTATATCTCGTCTGGTTTTATATTCCACACGATTTCAGTTATAAGACCAGGGTCTGAAAGGTCTCCATAATGAAGGAGAAGTTTCGCTTTTGGGATATGTGGGTCGATATACATATGGTCTATGCGATGGGTATTAAAGGTCGACGCCCTTCTTATAATCCCATGCACCTCATAACCTTTAGAAAGCAAGAACTCTGCCAGGTACGAACCGTCTTGCCCGGTAATCCCGGTTATTAAAGCCTTTTTCACCATTGCCTCTCCGATAAAATTTTATTAGTGTCCAATCGTAAATCAGGTTGGGTTTTGTCTTTTAAAACCCAAACGACTTTTTATAGAATGATGAATTTATTTTACCCACCCCTTATATCCCGATATACCCACCCCTGAATCCCCTCCCAGGAGGGGACTTCTTATATTCCTCTCTCGAGAGGGGCTAGACATATAAGGGGTGTGTTCTTTTTTTCAGGATGACTTCGGCGACTTTTTAACATGATAAATATAAGTGCGATTGGGGACACGGCATGCCGTGTCTTTACATTGAAATTCCTTAACGTTAACGTAAATTCAAACAATTGGGCAACATTGATTAATACGGTTTTGGAGTTGATATTCTATCATAAATGTCTTCATATCTTACTATATCATCTTCGCCAAGATACTCTCCGTTCTGAACCTCGATTATCTCCAGAGGCACTTTCCCCGGGTTTGCAAGTCGGTGCAAAGTTGACTTCGGCACATATGCAGATTCATTTTCATGGACAAACTTCTCCACGTCGCCAATCGTCACCTTAGCGCTCCCTTTCACCACTACCCAGTGTTCAGAGCGGTGATAATGCATTTGAAGACTGAGCTCTTCGTTTGGATTTACTACTATCCGTTTTATCTTATATCGTGGACCTTTCTCAAGAATTGTATAGCTTCCCCAAGGTCTATAAGTAGTAACATGTTCCTCTGCTTCAGTTCTCGCATTTTCTTTCAGTTTATTCACTATGTCTTTTACCTTTTGTGCCTCTCCTTTTTTCGCAATCAATACGGCATCATCAGTTTCAACGATCAGGCAATTTTCTAACCCAATAGTTGCTATGTGCCTTTTACTCCCAAAGATAAGCGTCCCCTGAGTGTCTATAGTCAGGACATCACCTCTTTTTACATTGCCGTTTTCATCCTTATCCAGCACATCATATAAAGAATCCCATGAGCCTATGTCATTCCAGTACAAATCAAAAGGTAGTACTACAACCCTATCTGATTTTTCCATAATTGCATAATCTAAAGAGATATTTGGCATCTTTTTGAAACCTGATAGCATATCTTCAAAACTCAAATCAATCATTTCCCTTATTTCAGGTGCATAGGAATTCATTTCTTCAATTATCGTACCTATACTAAATGCAAACATACCAGAATTCCAGAAATAAGTCCCCGCATTTATATACTGCTTTGCAGTCTCACTATCAGGTTTTTCTGTAAATTTCTCTGCTCTTAAAAAATTCTTACCGTCACCTATTGAATATTGACTGCCGAATTTTATGTATCCATAGCCGGTTTCAGGTTTGTCAGGTTTTATGCCAAAGGTAACTATATAGCCTTTTCGGGCTGTTTCATCTGCAAGCCTCATATATTCGGCAAATCTCTCAGTTGGTCTTATTATATGATCAGAAGGAGATAAAAATACAACCTCGTTTTCTGTGCAGCCAAGCTTTTCAATACAGTACTTAACTCCAAGCGCTACGGCTGGCGCTGTATTTCTACTTGCAGGTTCAAGTATTATATTGGTATTTAATGCATGGTTATTGAGTACGAGTAAAGAATTTAAATCGGATAAGACATGGAATTTGTAATCCTTATTTGTTAATACAATAATATCTTCCGAAGAAACCATACTTAAAAACCTCACTGCCGTCTGTTGTAAAAGAGACCTATCTCCGTTTATTTTCAGGAATTGTTTCGGATAATTCTTTCTGGATAATGGCCAAAGTCTTTCCCCACTACCTCCTGCAAGGATTATTGCCTTCACTTGAATATCCTCCAATTCTTTTAACCAATAACTTCGTATCAAGAATATAACAATTTTTAATTTTTAGGCCCCGATCCCGTTAGATTTTATCCTGCGTTTAGTACAAGAATAACGCCGAACAACCATTTGATGGTGGGAAACAAAAGAAAACTCTGTTAACTTTGTCATCAATAAAGTAAGCAACCAATTTGTTTTTAAGACTTTCGATTTGATTCCTGAACTTGCCAGGAACATATTTAGCAGGTGTTTTATACCCTCCTTCATTTTATTGCAAAAGGAGGATAATCTGGTATCAATCGTAGAACGATAAGGGGGGAGGCTTTCCACAGATTATTGAAATAAATCCTACCAGATAGCCTGAGAAAACCCCCATAAATAAAACGAAAATCCTATACAGTAAATTACAAATTTTATAAACATTGCACAGCAAAAACAAGTGTTTTTCTCCGAGTTCCAAGTACTATAAATTAATAAAGTTCAGAAAAGTTACAGAGACCTTAAAGTTCACAGAGTTTTTTTCATATCTCTGTGTTTTACGGTTTTGAATTTTTGTAATTCTTCCATTTTAATTTTTATGTAATAATCAAAATGTAGGTGTTATTTCACATCTTCCTCAATATCATGTACATGATTATAAGCGGGAAGTGCTGAGATACGTGGATCGTCAACCCTTTTCCCAACGGTGAAATGATATACCACTTGTTGTTCGGACGGTGTTTTTAAGAAGGTATGAACCTCGTCGTCAATAAAAGCACCAATCCCGGTTGCATCGAACCCAGTTGCCGTAGCGCCAAGGTACAAGGCCTGCCCCATAAATCCTGCTTCATAATGTATGTAACGATATCCTCTGTTGCCATATGTCTGTAACGCATAGTCAAAATTACTGATAAAGCTGATAGCAAATGACGAATCACCGGCGATGTCCTGATTTAGGCTCAATTCCTTTGCTACGTATTGCATATCTCCACTGGATAACAAGCACAACCTTTTGTTCCCTATGTCAAAATAGTATACACCTCCTTCCAA
This sequence comes from Candidatus Brocadia sp., assembly GCA_021646415.1. Classification (NCBI taxonomy): domain Bacteria; kingdom Pseudomonadati; phylum Planctomycetota; class Candidatus Brocadiia; order Candidatus Brocadiales; family Candidatus Brocadiaceae; genus Candidatus Brocadia; species Candidatus Brocadia sp. The sequence continues at coordinate 84,816 of SOEU01000009.1, read as the reverse complement.
ACCTTCTACCCGATGGACATACAGGTATGGAATGATAAGTGGTTGGCTTTCAGGAATACGATAATCCGCCTCATAAGTACTGCACAAGAGTTGTATAAGAAGGTCAAATACGCTCAAAGGCAGTATCGTTTTGCCATCAAAATCAATGGCACTTCGCCTGTGTCTGATCGTCCATTTTAATGGGTATTCGACAGTCGGCGTTGCCTCGTTAATTTCAATAAATTGCCCGTTATTTTTGCGAGAAATACTTACAGACGCTTCATTCGAAAATCCGTCATTCTTCCTTTTCTCAAAGAGAGGATTATATAGTCCCCCTCTCTTAAAGAGGGATTTTTGGGGATTTTCATCGCTTCTTTTTGATAAAGAGCTCATAATTGTTTCACTGGTAAGTGAGTGTCCCTTAGAAATGAGTGGATAATCCACTTCAATACTTGATAGTCTGTTCGTACGCGTTACTGCATTAATACTCCTTTTCTGGACTTCTTTCTGAGCCATTTCAGTAACGGGTTGCTTTGTGTCCAGAGCCAAAAACAAAAGAGGACGCTCATCAATCTCATCAAAACGAAGGTACTTTCGAATATTATTATCACAAAATTTGCCAATAAATAATACGAAAAGACCTAATCCGTGAGCCGCTACTCTCATAGCTGCCATGGCATGTCCCAGATCGAGATAACAATATCGCAAGGCGCGTGACTGGTATTTCCATGCTTCCCGCCAAAAGATGGTATTAAGTCCAATAATGATCGGGGGTGTTAGAGAAGTACCGCCCAGTATCCGCCATAAGGTAGGAACGAGTTCTCCAGCGGCACGTTGCTCTAATTGGTGCTCTTTAACAAAATAGTGATAAGCGCCATCCGGGAGGTCTTTCAACTTATAAACATAAAGATGTGTTTCTGTAGGATGCAGGTCTCCACTGCTTGGGTTGACCCTGAGTGACCACGATTCCACATCGGGATATGATTTCCAAGCACTGATAGCCATTGAGTAATACAAGAGTGTAGACAGCGTGTTCAAGGTAATGGATCCATTTCTTGGCTTTACATGGTTGCGATACCAAATCCTTGATAATGGTGCGTCCATTTTTTCAAAGCTGCTTCCTAAGTCTATCTGTGGACAATCCAGATACGTGCGAAAAGGACTAGGCTGATTAGCCCAATCAAGGAAGTGACGATCCTGATACAGTTTTTCCCAGCTATGCTTTGTAGCCTCGTGGTATTCCCGGATGGATTTCATTGAGTAGTATAAGATTTCATTTGAATCTAGATAAACTCATAATACCAGAAATTAAACAAAATAAAAGATAATTTTATTGCCAGTATACATCTGCACCCTAATGAACATATTTTAACAGGTAAGTGGCTATGTTTATAGTTTACTGTGTAAAAACTTTTTTTTTGGGAAGTTTTTTACCACCCCCACTCCCCTCCATCGCAACGTCGTGAGTCTTCGGCATGAACTCAGGCGAACGCTCAGTCGAACGATAAATGGGGGCAATTTGTTTGCAGCTTGCTGCACTGTGAATTTTGTATAATTCAACTTTAAGATAAGAAAAACTCATTGACATTGTATTTCTTACCTACTATAAATAAGCCCTGTTTGCAATAGTGGTCGCTCCTTAAAGTTTCTAATAATGTAACAATTTAGCTTTTTGAAAGTATCTTTCAGTTGCTCGCTCCCAAACGAGAGTTTGGGAGCGAGCAGTGACGGTTTTTTTTAAAGGCAATTTTCAAACAGCTAAAATGTTACCTAATAATTTTAAAGATGAGTTGATTTATTTCTTTCATGGATGATACACGAAAATCATGATAAGAGAAGTTCATTATTTTGATAAGCCCGGAAATGAAAACACTGAACGTTGCATAGAAATAACAGCCTCCTTAGTTAACCAGGGATACAAACACATCGTTGTTGCAACAACCGCTGGAGATACGGGCGTTGCAATGGCAAGGAAGCTCCGGGGTAAAGACGTTAACCTTGTAATCATTACCCACTCTTTCGGTTACAAAGAACCAAATCATTTTGAAATGCTGCCTGAAAAGAAGGAAGAGATATTATTACTTGGTGGGAAAATTTATACCGGTACAATTCTTACCCACTCCATCGAAACCGCATTTGCACAGAAATTTAATGGTCTTTACCCAACCATGGTTGTTGCCCAGTCTTTACGGCGTCTTGGAGAAGGACTCAAGGTCTGTTGCGAAATAGTTATGGAGGCCTGTGACGGTGGACTCATTCCCGAGTTTGAGGAAGTTGTTGCCGTTGGAGGAACTGCCAGAGGGGCTGATACGGTATGCATAATAAAGTCCGCAACATCAATGAGATTTCTCCACCTAAAAGTGCTTGAAATATTGGCAAAACCACGAGGGTAATAAGTTTTACGAAATAATTTAATTGTATAAACTTTTCATTTTATTTAAGCGGTATTTGGGGTAGCACAGACAAACCATGTCCCTGTATGTCTTGAACAGGGATCGTTTGTCCGTGTTTAATCTGAAGCTAGAAATTTCAAAGTAGACCATTCTCATCATGCATGCCCACGAAACCTGTCCTCATGAAAATGGGTAATGGGAATCCATGCGCTTTTTTTATCTGGATTCCCGTTTACACGGGAATGACAGAAACCTGTCTTAGTGGAAACGAGGAAAGGCAATGTCGTTTTGCCTCGCAAAATAAAAACTAATTTATCTTCCTACAGTCTTGTTCAATTCTTCATTTACTATCGCGGAATGTATTTGCAGGTGGGTAAGTGAAGCCGTCAACTCACCTAAAACATCCTCAATTTGTTCTTCTGTCAGGTGCTCGAGTTCAAGCTGATGAATTAATTTGATAGTCGATAAACATTCTTCCCTGAGTTCACCTAACAAGGTTGTCAAAGTAGGGCTTATTTTATTGATTAAAATTGGCATAGTACTAAATTCAAAAAAAAATTCGTAAGAACTTGATTTAATTGGCTGGGGAACTAGGATTCGAACCTAGACTAAATGATCCAGAGTCATTTGTGCTACCGTTACACTATTCCCCAGTATTTGAAATGACGCATTATCCGGCTCAAGCGCCATTTATATGATGTTGATATTTGATGTGAAAAGAGGAATTTTGATAATTTATTCAGGACACCGATTTCCGCAAATAACTACTTTCTTAAATCTTGTCTATCCTGCTAATCCTGTCTAATTTTAAATCCTGATAATCGTTCGACTGAGCGCCCACGACGAAGTCTGCGCTTATCAGCGTCCAAAATTAGTTACATCATAATACAAAATATTCTCAGGCTAGTCAAGTCTATTGATGTTTATGTTTTGTACCAACATGGATGGTGACGATGCCCAGTGTCCTTGAATAGATATTCACGTCCTCAAGGCCACAGGATTCCATCTGTGCCTTTAATCCGTACCGGTCGGGAAAGTTTAAGACGGATGACGGGAGATAGGAGTAGGCATTGTACTTACTACGAGAGATGAGTCTTCCAATGAAAGGGAGTATCTTTTTGAAATAAAAATAATAGACCACCTTAAAGACGGGATTTATGGGTTGCGAGAATTCCAGGATCACCACACGTCCACACGGGGCGGTTATTCGCATCATTTCGGTAATACCAGCCCTTAAATCAGCTACATTTCTGATCCCAAAGGCCACGGCAGAGACCTGAAAGGAATTGTCCTGAAATGGCAGATGTAATGTGTCGGCCTCGATGACCTTTATCTTCTCAGAAAGATTCCTTTTCTTCAGCTTGAGATCTGCCAGTCGTACCATTTCATGACAAAAGTCACTTCCAATGACCCTTCCACTTCCGTTTAAAACCTTGGAATAAGCAATTGCCAGGTCGCCTGTGCCGGTGCAAACGTCCAGTACCTGTGCATCCGGGGTGACGTTACTCACCTTTACAGCATACCTGCGCCAGCTCTTGTCAAAGTTAAAGCTTAAAATGGTATTTAAAAGGTCGTATACCCTGGCAATCGAGCCAAACATCTGCTGGATATACGCCCCCTTTTTCGTTAATAATTCGGTTTGCGTAATCATAAATCTAAATTCCGTATGTGTTCCATTTTCTATTTACAAGATTAACAATCTCTGGTGACATCTTGATGTCGTCAGGCCATTCCCGTGCAAAACCTTCCTCAGGCCATTTCTTGGTGGCGTCAATCCCCATCTTGGAGCCAATCTTTGGCAAGGGGGATGCGTGTTCCAGTGCATCCATGGGGCCGTCAACAAAGGTAATATCCCTGCGCGGATCTACGTTATTCCCGATGCGCCACATGATCTCATCCACATTTTGCACATTAACGTCCCTATCCACCACCACAATAATTTTTGTAAACATCATCTGCCCCATGCCCCATATACCGTGCATGACCTTCTTCGCCTGAAAGGGGTAGCGTTTATCAATTGACAGGAAGGCAAAGTTGTGAAACACGCCAAAGAGCGGCAGGTTCATGTCGATAATCTCGGGGATCATGAGTTTTAATAAGGGCAGAAATAACCGTTCCGTGGCCTTTCCCATGTAACAATCCTCCATGGGAGGCTTGCCCACGATCGTCGTGGGATAGATCGGTGTTCTGCGCTGCGTAATGCAGGTGATGTGAAATACAGGATAATGATCGGCCAGTGAATAATAACCCGTGTGGTCGCCAAAGGGACCTTCAATGCGGGTCTCTTTGGGGTCGACATAGCCCTCTAACACGATTTCTGCATCTGCCGGCACCTCCATTTCAATCGTTTTACAGGCGACCATCTCTACATTCTTTTTCCTCAAGAAACCGGCAAAGACCATTTCATCCACCTCCGGGGGAACGGGTGCCGTAGCGGCATACGTAATGGCTGGATCACAGCCCAGTGCAACAGCCACCGGCATACGTTTATTTTCCCGCTGATAATCCCGATAGTGTCGAGCTCCATCATGATGGATATGCCAGTGCATCCCCGTTGTCCGGTTGTCATACACGTGCATACGATACATGCCGGTATTCCTGTTGCCAGTTTTTAGATTTCTCGTAAAAACCAGAGGTAAGGTAATAAATTTTCCGCCATCTCCCGGCCAACATTTTATGATTGGCAACCTCGTAAGAGATGGCTCGGTTTCGTACACAATCTCCTGGCAGGGTGCATGTTTCACTATTTTGGGGGGAAATTTTGATAACGTCATCAAAAGATGTGGAATAAACTTAATCTTGTCGATAAAGGTTGATGGCATCTCAGGTTTAACAAGGCTCTCAATCTCTTTGGCAATCTCATCCACATTTTTTACATTGAGCGCCATGGCCATGCGTTCATAAGAACCGAAGGCGTTAATGAGTACGGGTATTGAATAACCTTTTACCTTTTCAAAGAGGAGTGCTGGCCCGTATGACTTGGAGACGCGATCAGTTATCTCGGTAATTTCTAAATCAGCCGAAACCTCAGTCTTAATACGCCTTAATTGTCCTGCCTCTTCCAACTTTTTAATAAAATCCGATAGCTCTTGATATGCCATGGCTGCTAAATTATATAATTATCATTTCTTTGCCTTCTGCCAGTGTTTAAAAACGATATTAAAATACCGTATTATAATAAAAAAAACAAATGATATTTATCTTCTTGTTTTTGGCGTCCACTAACTCTAGGAAATGTTTCGTAACTATGTTTTAAAAGATTGTTAATAAGTAAAGATATGGTATATTAATTTAGTAAGCATTTTCACCTGGTTAAGGTATATCGAAAAATCTTAATTGGAATTTAATCTGAATAAGGCAAAGGACGCACGCATCAAGAGGAGTTATTTATGACGCTGGTGGAACAACTGGCTTCATTTGTCGTACGGGCATCCTATAATGACCTCTCAGAGAGTGCCCGCCAGCAACTCAAGATTCGGGTTTTGGATTCTATCGGTTGTGCAATAGGCGCTGTGGACGGGAAACCTATCCGGTTGGTCAGGGAACAAATCGAAGATTTTGGCGGTGCTGAACGCTGTACCATGATCGGCGGGTGCCGGACGTCTCCAGACCGTGCGGCATTTTATAATAGCGCATTGGTACGCTACCTGGATTTTAACGACAGTTATCTGGCAAAAGGAGAAACTTGTCACCCCAGCGATAATTTTGGTGCGGTGCTTGCCGCTGCCGAATACGCAAACAAAAGCGGGCGGGAGTTTCTGACCGCCCTTGCAACAGCCTATCAAGTACAGTGTCGCCTGAGTGATAGTGCTCCTGTGCGGGCGAAAGGATTTGATCATACTACTCAAGGGGCATACGCAGTAGCAGCTGGTGTGTCAAATGCCCTGGGTTTAGATCTGACAAAAACTGCTAATGCAATCGCCATCTGTGGGGCATCCTTCAACGCGCTCCGGGTAACCAGAACCGGGGCACTGTCCAACTGGAAAGGGCTGGCGTATCCAAACACAGCGTTTTGTTGTACACATGCGACCTTCCTGGCCATGAGAGGCATTACTGGCCCATTGGAGGTCTTTGAGGGAAACAAGGGTTTTATGGATGCCATTGCCGGGCGATTTGAGATTGACTGGTCCAATGAGAATCTGGAGCGAATAACACACACGATCCTTAAAAGGTACAATGCCGAGATTCATTCCCAGTCAGTCATCGAAGGCATCCTGGAACTAAAGCGAGAGTGCGGATTTACGGCCGCTGAGGTAACACGGGTTGAAATAGAGATTTTTGACGTAGCATACCACATCATTGGTGGTGGTGAGGAAGGTGACAAGACCATTGTCAGGACAAAAGAGGAGGCTGACCATAGTCTCCCTTATATGATTGCAGTTGCAATGCTGGATGGCCGGGTCATGCCCGAGCAGTACAAACCGGATCGCATCCAGCGTCAAGATGTTCAAGGATTGCTCAAAAAAATCTCTGTAAGGCCATTAGAAGCTTATAGCCACCGGTTCCCAAACGAGATGCCGTGCCGAATTACCGTTTCTCTCTCTGACGGCCGAGTTCTGGTTAAAGAAAAACAGGATTACGAGGGCTTTCATACCCATCCGATGCGATGGGAAACCGTAGTCCAGAAATTCGAGCGACTTAGCAGACCATATACCGATGCATCCTTGCGCCTCAAGATCGTAGATGCGGTCGCTGATATGGATTCAATACAGATTTCATATATAATGAGATTGCTGGCAAAGGTTCAGGTTCCGTAACTTGAAGCTTAGGAATTTCAAACTTTTCGCCTCCCCCTTAGTCCCCCTCGTGAAAGGGACAACAACTGCCCCCCCACTGGCGGAGGTGAAGGGGGTGGACTCCTGTCAGGAAAATTTGTATTTATAAATTGCCGAAGGCCTAATTTATATAGTATCTGAATTTTCATTTTATCCATGCTGGCTACGGTATAACAAATAACCCATGGAAGCCCCTTCATCGTTCGAATGAGTTCACGACAAAGTCTCCTCCTTGTGAAGGAGGGAAACATAGGGGGAGGTATAACACTAAGGTTTTTCTTTATGACTTGGTGTCTTTGTGGCAAAAAATAAAACAGATTAAGGAGGATCAAAAATGGCTCAACCTAAACCCCACACTGCAGAACGAGCGTTTGCCTTTCTAAAAGTTAATGAGCGCCAGCCAAAGCCTCGTAAGCAGGGTGTTACGGAGATCCGAGGCCCTTACTATACACCGATGGGCAGGCATTATTTGCAAGACGTCCTGGAAACTATGGGCGCATATGTGGACACGCTCAAGTTTGCTGGCGGATCGTTCAGCCTCATGCCGCGGCATGTGGTAAAAGAACTTATTGATATCTGCCATGCGCATAACGTTTGTGTCTCCACCGGCGGCTTTATAGAACACGTTCTTACTCAAGGAACCGAAGCAGTGAACCATTACATTCATGAATGCAAGGAAATCGGCTTCGATATTGTTGAGATTTCAAGCGGCTTCATCACCGTGCCCACGGAAGACCTGGTGCGTCTTGTTGAGAAGGTACAAAAGGCCGGGTTGAACGCAAAGCCGGAAGTTGGAATTCAGTTCGGTTCCGGCGGCGCAAGTGCGGTAGCCGAGCTGGAGACGGAAGGAACACGCGACCAGGAATGGGCTATTTTACAAGCAAAGCGCTTTTTGGAAGCCGGGGCGCATATGATTATGATAGAATCAGAAGGGATTACTGAGAATGTAAAGGTGTGGCGGACTGATGTCGTGGCCAGGATTATCAATGCGTTGGGTCTGGAAAAAGTGATGTTTGAAGCGGCAGATCCTGACGTCTTTTCGTGGTATATTAAGAATTACGGGCCGGAGGTTAATCTCTTTGTTGATCACAGCCAGATTGTGCAGCTTGAATCTCTGAGGTCAGGCATCTGGGGAACAAAAAGCCTCTGGGGTCGTGTCCTCACATATAAGAGTTAAGAGCCGGAGGAGGTGATAATCAAAACAACACATTATAGAGAATTTGAAGGAACAAGAGACGAAGTCCAGTACCAGTAACGATACGTTTTGCTGCATAGTAATCGGCCAATTTTTTCCTGAAAATATTTAGATTTTTTTATGAAACAACGTATTCTTGTAACACTTGTTTGAAGGGAGAAACAGACGACATGAAGCAAAAGAGAACGATACTATTTAGTGCCAGTGTCCTATTTGCAACCATGATGCTCATCGGTTCCAACATCTATGCCAACGAGAATGAGAAGGAGTCCGGATGGAATATCGGTGTTGCCGGCAAAAAAACGGTATACGTCGCTCACTGGACACATACCCCGGAAAACTGCCCTGGCAGGAGTGAAGATGTAGCAAAGATGCTGAGCAAGTTCTGGGAGGGAAGAAAAATGGCCGAAGAGAAGGGTATAACGATACTGGGAGCTTACGCCACAGTTACAGAACACGATTTTTTTATTATCCTGGAAGCAGATGATTATCGTGCAGTAGTAGAATTTTTTCTTCCACTGGTACCCAGCCAGACCGGAAAAATTGTACCCGTTCTCACTATGGACGAATGTCTACAGATGGTATCTCAATGAAAAAAGAATCTGAAATTCTTCTGACGAACAGACAAGAGAGAGATTTAGCTTGCTTTGTTGCAGCCAAGATAATTTCCACAATCTTCCAGCATGCTAAAGAAAGGATGGATACCCTATGAAAATGGCTGTTTCCGATACACACGTCATGAAGAAAAACGAGGAAAAAATGCATTTTGATATTATCGTCCCAAATGATCAGCCATACGAAAAGACCATGAAAGAGATCGGTTATTACATTCACGAAATGGAAGGATGTAACTGAAAGATACCCTGCCCGATTTTAATGCGCGGCTAACATGTAATTCAAAAGTTGGCAGATGCTATTACGATAAAGGGAAAGGAGATTTACATTCTTCATGCTTGAAATAAAACGCGTTTATGAAGAACCTGCTGAAAATGATGGCACACGGGTTTTGATTGATCGTCTCTGGCCGCAAGGTCTTAAAATAAGAATTAAGCGTGTATGCAATAAAACATACTTGCTAAAGATTTTTAATTTGTTTTTATTCTTTGGACTGTTAATTTTTGGTGCCGCATGCTCGGAGGCGAATGAGTTGTACAGAGAGAAGTATGCCTTGGCCGAGAAATTTGCATATTTACAGGAGAAAACCTTCGAAAGGGTGAAATATTGCGGGAAGGAGAAAAGCCGGTAATTGACCCTGATACATGGCCAAACAGTGGAATAGGACGCTTAAATCCTGATGGTTCAAAAGGTTCATGCCACGCATGCCATTCGAGACATTCATTTGAGGCAAAATTGTCCAGAGCGCCTGAAAATTGTGGTAAATGCCACATGGGGCCTGACCATCCTCAAATGGAAATTTATAGTGAATCAAAACATGGAATTGCGTATACCGCCAATATTGGCCGCATGGCACTGGATAAAGAAGGTGATTGGGTGCTCGGAAGTGATTACACCGCTGCTCCGACATGTACTACCTGCCACATCAGCAGCTATATGACATCGGAAGGGCAACATACTGCCAGTAACCATGATGTTGGAGAACGAATCAGCTGGACACTTCGACCAGTCGTCAGCTCGAAGATAAATTTGGTAATATATGATGATGGTTTTAAGGAAGATTATCCCGATACCCGGAAATTGCCTGAGATTGGTGAAGAAGTTCAGGTGTCTGAAAAAATCGTGCACGAGGAAAAGTTGGTTAAGAACCGAAGGCCCAATATTTTTTTAATTCTTGACATCTAATGAAAATTAAGTTATCCATTACAATAGACAATTTAATATTTTTTTTGTAAGCGACTCGTATAAAAAAAGAAGCATCCTGACAAAAGCAAACCCCGAGTGATCGGGGGACGCAAAGTAACGGATCTTTTGTAATGACGCAAGGTGTTGCGTCTCTACTCATCAAAAAGACAGCCTTACCGCCGAAGATGTCTACACAAATATCTTTGGAGTAAGGCTTGTTTATTTTTACGCCTGTTTGAAAAAGCATTTTACGAATAGCTATATAAAAAATATGAAGGCAAAGGTAGATCCAGATACATGTATCGGTTGCGCCTTATGTGCTGAAATCTGCCCTGAGGTTTTTAGCATGGAAGGTGATAAATCAGTAGTGTATGTTGACATTGTTCCTAAAGAGGCTGAAGATACCTGCAGAGAAGCAGCGGATAAATGTCCTGTATCTTGCATATATATAACAGAGTAGAAGTATTTCCAGCAAGAATTTCAGTGGCGTCTTCAGTGATTCAATCGCGATTGTACTGAAATGAAAGGATGTTCAACCAAGTACGTTTGAAAATACGCAAAAAAGAAAGGAAGATTTCAAAAATGGAAAAATACAGATGCCTGGTTTGTGGATATATCTATGACCCGGAAATTGGTGATCCTGATCATGGGGTAAGTCCTGGCACCAGTTTCAAGGATTTACCAGAAGAGTGGGTCTGTCCTGCCTGCGGTGCGTCGCAGGAACAGTTTGAAAAAATTTGAAAGGAGGTGATCGGTATGTGTGATACATGCGGATGCACTCCATGCAAAAAGTGTGGCAAGCCTATAAAGAACGGAGTTTGCGTTGGATGCAATAAAAAAGCAGATGATTGCAGTTGTAAGAAATAAGAAAAACCATGGGCGGAGATGCGGACATAAACCTTCTATACCTCCGCATCTCCGCAATAGTTTTCATATAATATGCTTGTGATACATAGGAAAATGCGGACATGAGATTCTTTACGCTTAGCCCTAAGCCGCCTTTTAGATTAGACTTGACTGCGTGGGCTTTGCGGCGTTTGCCGATAAACCTCATTGATCGCTGGGATAACGGTGAATACCGACGGGTTTTGACCTTAGATGGAACTCCCGCTGAAGTTTCTGTCTCGCAAATAGGGACATCTGAAAAACCGAAACTAGTTATTAAAGTTAAGGCGAAACGAGATGACATGATAAAGAGGCAGGAAGTAATCTCGGTGCTGAAAAAAATACTTGGCATGGAAGTTAATCTTACTGGATTTTACCATCTCGCGTGCAGAGACAAAAGACTTTTTTTCTTATTGTCGCGTTTTGACGGCCTCAAGCCACCGAGGTTCGCGTCTGTTTTTGAGGCGCTGATTAATGGATTTGCCTGCCAGCAGCTTTCATTACATGTGGGCATTCATCTGCTCAACCGTTTATGTGTAAAATATGGTTTGAAATTCGAAGAATCCAGGGCATTTCCGCGACCTGTGGATTTATCGGACGCAAAACACGGGGATCTTATGAAATTAGGTTTTAGCCGGCATAAGGCCGAGTATATTTTGAACGCGGCAATAACGGCAGTTAAAGAGAAATGGGTCGCGGAACAATTTGGAGAACTTAGCGCTGCAGCCGCTTTGGAAAAACTTCTTGAGATCCGTGGAGTAGGGATGTGGACAGCGGAATATGTTTTATTGCGCGGCCTTGGTAAACTAGACGTTATTCCTGCTGATGATGTAGGCATAAGAAACAAGCTCGCGTATTGGTTAGGGCTTAAAACTGTGCCTGATCCAGATTCTGTGCGCAAAATACTTTCCAGGTGGAATTCTTATAAAGGGGCATTATACTTTTATCTTCTTCTTGATTATCTCGAAAGGACAGGCAAAATAGACAATAGCAATTTTCAAGCACAATAAAGGCGTTAGAAGTAAGTCAAAATGCATGGGAATAGAGAGAAAGCCTTGGGATGTTTTTAGCAATGATGCTACAATTGGAAAAAAAGATAATTACTGAACCACTAAATACCGTCTATCTCAAAATAATAATTGATGGGATGAGGACCGTCGATATGTTTGTTAAAGACCAAGTCCTAAAAACCTGTTAATTTCATTCTAAAAAAAGAAAGAAAAATCTATGAAAGTAGCTGTTTACGATACCTACGTCGTGAAGAAAAACGGGGAAAAAATGCATTTTGATATTATCGTCCCAAAGGATCAACCACACGAAAAGGCCATTCAATATGGTCTTGAATATCTAAAAATAGTTGAACAGGAAGGGCAACCACTTACGACGAAAGAATGTCGCTTCTGTCACATGGAAGATGCATCAGAGGATGTTGAAAAGGCCATTAAAGAGAGCGGTTATTACATTTACGAAATGGAAGGATGTAATTGAGAAATACCCCATAAGATTTTAATGCGAGACAAGTATGGAATTCAAAAAGTTGACAGATACTATCACAATACCTGTTATAGGTCTTGGAACATGGACTATTGGCGGAGGAGATGTGGCAGACACTATGTATGATAGTGAAGATATTTCTGCAATGAAAACTGCGATCAAACTTGGAATAACTCACATTGATACCGCAGAAGCGTATGCCCAGGGACATTCAGAAGAATTGGTTGGAAGGGCAATCAGTGCTTTTGATAGAAAAAACCTATTTATCACTTCGAAAGTTTCACCCGATCATTTAAGCTACGAAGATCTCCTTGCTTCTGCAAAAGGAAGTCTGCAAAGACTAAATACGGACTATATTGATTTATATTTGATTCATGCGCCTAATCCTGACATCCCAATACAGGAAACCATGAAGGCAATGGATTTTCTGGGTGAACAAAAACTGGTGAAGTGCATTGGAGTAAGTAATTTTACGGCAGAACAAATAAAAGAGGCGCAGAAACATACGAAAAACAAAATCGTTGCTAATCAAATTGAATACAACCTGCTCGTAAGGAACGAAGGTAGAGTGACGAATGATATGGAATCAAAAATAATTCCCTATTGCCAGGAAAATAATATTCTCATTATCGCATGGAGACCCCTTGCAAAAGGCGAACTCGCAAAACCTGGTTTTAAAATCTTAGATGAACTGGCTAAAAAATACAACAAGGCGCAGTCTCAAATTGCGATAAATTGGTTAATTTCTAAGAAAGGAATAGTTACCATAACGAAATCAACAAAGGTTGAACACCTTAAAGAAAACTTAGGCGCCATTGGCTGGAAATTACAGCAGGAAGATATTGATCGATTGAATAACGAATTTATAAGTTAATCTAAGCCTGAGTTATATAGACTTTTTTAAAAGAGAGGAAGTTTCAATGAAAGATCGAATTAAGATTAATGACAGGATCACATCGGCAAGTCAGCCGTCCAAAGAAGAAATTGAAAAACTACCGCAACAGGGATTTAAGTCGGTTATCAATCTTCGTGCTTCAGGGGAAGAAGATCAGCCTCTTTCGCCAGAAGACGAAGAAGTTCTCGTGCGAAAATACGGGATGCAATATTTACATATGCCCGTTTCGATGAAAGAAGGAATAAAACCAGAGTTGGTCGACCAATTTCGGAAAGAAATAGAACTTCTGCCAACGCCGGTATTCGTTCACTGCCACACGGGAAAACGTGCAGGAGCGTTTACCATGATGCATGTGGCGCTAAAGGAGGGGTCGACGGGTGAAGAAGCACTTCAGAAGGCTATGGCAATAGGATTTGCATGTGATATGCCGCAATTGAAAGATTTTTTTATAAACTATATTAACCAACATAGATAAGATTTAACTGAAATGATACAGAGACTGATAAAACTGGTTCAATCAGAGAATGATTATCACACAGAAGTCATGCTGCGGCAGTTTGTTTGTGAAGAAGATGCCTGTAAAGAGGCGGCAGATGAATGCCCTGTAAAACGGCGATAACAATAGAAGAATAAAGAGGTTTAAATTTACCATGTTTCAAATAAAACGGGTTTATGAAAAACCATCTAAAAATGATGGCACACGAGTTTTGATTGATCGCCTATGGCCACGGGGTCTCAAAAAAGAAGAGGCTAAAATCGACCATTGGATGAAAGAGATCGCCCCCAGCGACACGCTCCGAAAGTGGTTTGCTCATAAAGAAGAACGCTGGCAGGAGTTTAAAAGCCGATATCTTAAAGAATTAAAAGAGAAAAATGAAATACTGGAACAATTAATAGATTTGGGAAAAAACAAAAAAGTTACTCTCTTATATGCCGCCAAAGATGAAGAAAGGAATAATGCACAAGTGCTTTTGGAGGCATTGAAAAACAAATGAGCTGGACGTGTCCATATCAGGTAAATAATGAATGTGATAGGTTGGGAAAGCCATGCCAACCTTTACAGAAAGGTTGTGTGTTGAATGGAAAAGTTACATGTATCGATAACCAACTGGACATGGATAATGGAAAACAAAAAAATTTAAAGAAGGAGGATGATCAAAATGACAAAATTAGATCCCATTGCCGAATTCAGAGAGGACCACAGGAAGGTAAGGGACGGGTTGCTTGAATTAATAAAGGCTTTACAATTAAAAGATGTTGCTAAGGCAAGAAAAATACTTGGCAATATAAACGTGCTTGTCGGCCCACATTTTCGATATGAAGAAGAGACCCTTTATCCCGCGCTTCGCGTATTGCTGGGTGAGCATGTCGACCAGTTACTCGAGGAACATGACGGGGTAATAGCTACTGCCCGTTCTTGTGCCAATCTATTAAAGAAGGACAATCTAACAGATGAAGAGGCAAAGCAGGCTGCCAATGCAGCAAGAACGCTCTTAATCCACGTATCAAACTGTGACGGTTTATCCATACTTTCCGAACGATTGAGTAACAAGGAAATTGATAATCTAAGCGAGAAACTTGCTGTCTCAAGAGAGGCAGGCGTGCCATTGCTAGATTGGGCAGAAACTATAAGAGGTAAATGAAATAAAACATGGATACAGATAAAAAAGGTTTGTCGATCATATTCCATAGCGGTTCTTACGATCGCGTTTATCATGGTTTTTCTATTGTCCTTGTAGCCCTGGCCTTAGGCAGAGAGGCAAGATGTTTTTTTACCTATTGGGCGTTAGAATATCTGGTAAAAGGAAAATCTGTGTTCCAACTTAATGAAGAGGGGCAGACTCACAGGAAACTATTGGAAGAGCATATGAAAAAAGGCCATATTCAGGAAATCTCAGAACTTTTAACACAAGCTAAGGCTATGGGTGCAAAGTTTTATGTCTGTACAAATTCTATGAGCATGCTGAATGTCTCTCGTAACGAACTCGTAAATGAGATTGATAAGAGTATGGGGCTAACCACATTTCTGGCCGAGGCTGGCCAGGATCAAATCCTATTTATCTAATTTGACTTGTGAAAGAGACAAAGGTCAACGGTAGATAATGGCCTCTATCTTTTAAAGGGAAGGAGATCAAAGATGACGAACAACAGCCCCATCCAAATGCTTGAGGATGAACATCTCATTATTGCCAAAGTGATCGGCGCAGTTTCAGTGCTGGCAGACCGGCTGGAGGCTGGCCAGGTAGTGGATGTGAAAACGCTTCAGGGGGTTATTGAATTCATGCACACCTTCGCCGATGTGTGTCATCACGGCAAAGAAGAGGAGTTGCTATTCCCAGCTTTGGCTAATAAGGGCATCCCAATGCAAGGTTGCCCGGTGGGAGCGCTGACGGCCGAACACACGCGAGGCCGGGCGCTCGTCAAAGAGTTGGCCGATTCTGCAGATGCCTATCACGGCGGTGATCCCGCTGCCAGAAAGGCGGTTGTGAAGAGCTTGAGAGAGATTGCCGCTCTATATCCCAACCACATTTGGAAAGAAGACTACCTACTGTTCCCACTAACCAACAAGGTCCTAAGTCTGGAGGAGCAGCAAGCCTTGTATCGGCAATTCGAACAGGTGGGGGAGCGGGTGGGCCGGGATGTGCATCACCACCTGGAACAGTTCGCCGAAGGACTTTCCGAAGGTACTCAAGTTTGTTAAACTTAAACGCCAAGTTTTTTCTTAAGCTCTATAGATTTGATTTTGAAATAGCCATCAGCAAGTTTTTCGTTCTTCGGTAATGCACATGTCAAAGAGAATTCAAGCAGGGATAAAGTAATAAACCGTAGCTATTCAGCGTATTTTCGCACACAAACACTATGAACGAACAATATATTGATTATGTAATCCCGAAGGGATGTCATTATTATAGCATATCGTTATGCAATTATGGTTAACCCCGTAGGGGTGGCATGGTATCATTATTTTCTCGATATTTCACCCCTACGGGGTTGAATAGTATGGCGCGTTTTTTCTCTCTATAATCATGTCATCCCTTCGGGATTTGCCCGTCTGCCCGTTTTCCCTATTGGCTCCTAATTATTCTGAGAAAATATTCTCTCACCGTCAGCTTCGCTAAATAGTTACGATAAACCAAAAATAGATATTAGTCGCAAAGTATTAAATAATCAGAAGTTGTGCCTGATTCTAGTTACGACTTAGAAATATTTTCTTACATACGTGTTTCAACAAAGTAAAGTTATGTTGCCATATATCCGGACAAAAATAAGACTATTTTCTCTCGGTAAGGTCATAGGCTGGCTCAATCGTCAGCAATTCTCCGAATCGGTCGCTCTTGCTGTAATAGCGATACTCGTTGGTCTCACGAGCGGTATAGGAGTATGGCTCTTCAAACAACTGTTTAATGTAATATATCGGTATGCATTCGAGGGGATAGATACACCCCTGGGTCTCTTGCACCAGAAAGAATTCGCCCTTCGACTTTTTCAAGATTTGGCAAATTGGGCAGGATTTGATAGGATAGGAATAGTGTTGGGTTCCTTAGGAAGTTGGATGATCTTCTTTATCCCTATCCTTGGCGGTCTCGCTGTTGGACTGATTTCCCATTTTCTTATTGGTAAGGAACGATATGTGGGCATAGCAGGTATTATGGAATCCGTAGCATTAGGAGGCGGGCGACTGCCATATCGGAGAATACCAACCAAAACAGTTGCCGCAGCATTCTCTATCGGTTCCGGTGCTTCCGTGGGACCTGCAGACCCTTCAGTGCAGATTGGTGCATACTTAGGATCAATGTTTGGCCAACTCTTGCGCCTTTCTGATGAACGAATTCGTGCCCTCGTTGCATCGGGCGCTGCGGGGGGGATCGCTGCAGCCTTCAACGCACCTATTGCCGGTATATTTTTCGCGCTGGAGATTATTATAGGCGAGCTGAGCGTAAACGCCTTTGGCATCGTTACGTTAGCGTCTGTGGTATCATCTGTATTTACTCAGGCCGTATCAGGGCCTCAACCTGCGTTTCACATCCCTGCATATGCTTTTAACTCTGTATGGGAACTGCCGCTCTATTTTGGGTTGGGTGTGCTATCCGGACTTGGTGCGGCATTCTATATTCGTTTGCATCATTTCATGCGGGGTATCTTTGATAAATGGAATGCCCCTCGCTGGCTTAAACCTGCAGTTGCGGGTCTCGCCGTCGGCCTCGTTGGAATGCATCTGCCGCAGGTGTTTGGAACAGGTTATGCCACAATTGAAAATATTTTAGACGGCAAACCTCTGACGGTGACTCTCCTGCTTTCACTGGCGTTATCCAGGCTGGTGCTAACGCCGATTTGCATCAGCGGCGGTTTTCACGGCGGTGTATTTGCTCCTTCCCTTTTTGCCGGGGCTACACTTGGGGGCGCTTATGGGCTTGTGGCCAAACAGGTTTTTCCTTCTCTCAACATTTCACCACCTGCCTTTGCGATGGTCGGGATGGCAGCCGTCCTCGCAGGCACAATACATGCACCAATTACCTCGTTCATCCTGCTGTTTGAAATGACCCATGACTACCGGATTATTCTGCCACTGATAGCTGCAGTAAACGTTAGTCTGTTTCTCTCGTGGCATTTACAACACGATTCAGTATATACATTGGGGCTGGCGCGCAAGGGCATACGTCTGCAACGAGGACGCGACGTTGACGTATTGGAAACGATTCTGGTAAATGAAGTCATGGAGACTGAAATCGTTACTTTGCGAGAATCTGATTCGTTGACAGTAGCAACCGATTTACTTGCCAGAAAACGACAGCACGGATTACCAGTGCTTAATAATGCAGACGAATTGACCGGTATTATCACCGTGCAAGACATTGATCGTGCTCAGGATGACGATATCGGTACGGTACGTATTGTTGGTGAAGTCTGCACACGAGAGTTGCTCCTTGCATATCCAGACGAGACGATTGGCGCCGCATTGCGGCGTATCGGAGTGCGCGATGTTGGTCAATTGCCAGTCGTGGCACGTGAAAATCCGCGTCATTTAGTGGGTTTGCTGCGCAATACTGATATCGCACGCGCCTACGATCTGGCAGTGACCCGCCGAGCTGCGGCTCGACAACGCACGCATTAAGCATGTCCCGGAGGGTTTGATGGTGTGCGAAAACTCTTTAGCTCAGACCACAGGTATAAAATATCTTGTTCGTTTTATGCAGGAAATATAAGGGCAGACTAGGGCCAACCGATCAAATCAACCAGAATCGTTTTAGATTTATCTGAAGGTATCAATCATGGAAGTCAAAAAGAACATTGTTGTCATGGGGGCAGGTTACGGAGGAATTACCGCTGCATTGAGGTTAGCAAGGTTGTTCCGTCAGCATCCCGAATATCAAATACATCTCATTGATAGAAACCCTTACCATACGCTCAAGACGCAATTGCATGAGGCAGCTGTTCGAAAAGCAGAGGTGTCCATTCCTATTCACCGCATTATACAAAGGCAAAATATCATTTTTCACCTTGGAGAAGTAACCAGGATTGATTCCACTGAACATATTATACATATGGGAAACAGGTCATTACCATTTGATTACCTGGTAATAGCGCTTGGAAGTCAGGTAAATTTTTATAATATCCCTGGATTGCAGGAAAACTCTTTCCCGCTTCAGACATTGAGAGATGCTCAACAAATCTATGACTATATTAATCAACTCTGTGCACGTGCGGCATCAGAACCGGTTGAGGAGCGGCGAAGGGATATGCTTCGGTTTGTCATCGGCGGTGGTGGTCTGTCAGGGGTAGAATTCGCTGCTGAACTTGCTGATCACGTTGCACAGTGCACCCGTGACTACCATGTGAATCCGCGTGAGGTTGAAATTATTATCGTTGAATCGGGCACTCGCATAGTACCAAAAATGGAGGAATCCTTTGCAGCACGTATTCATAAAAAACTCCTGGAAAGAGGTATAAAAATCATAGCAGGAACAAAGATTGTTAGTCGAACACCAGACACGGTTGTACTTTCATCGGGTGAAGTGTTGGGAACCAAGACCGTGATTTGGACGGGAGGCATTCGCATCCATGAACTCGCGAGAGAAAGTGGAATGAAAATTGGACAATTAGGACGTATTGTTGTTGATGAGTTTCTTCGGGTCGAAGGGTATCCATTTATCTATGCCATTGGGGACAATGCCCTTGCAATGAACCCTTACACAAAAGAACCAGTTCCTGCCGCTGCTCAGTTTGCATTACAGCAGGGACGATTGGTAGCAAACAATATCTACGCGGATATTTTTGGGGGTGTAAGAAAGCCGTATCATCCAAAAGTTTTAGGTGAGGTTGTCAGCCTCGGAAGGCACCTTGCCATTGGGTGGCTGGCGCTTCCGCTCTCAAAGAAAATTACATTTGTTGGTTTTTTAGGAAGTCTTCTTAAAACAGCCGTTCTGGGAAAACACATCTTTCTTTTAAGAAAAGAGAGTAGAAAATGGATAACTTATTAAACTAAATTCTGCATTATTCAGGAATCTAAGAACGGCAAGCCGAGGACGATTCCGTTAAACCAAATTGCACTGAATATTTTAATGGAAAAGGCAAAAGTCAGGAATCTTAAGAGTGACGTTGTATTTCTGAGTAATGCAATAACTAATATTGACCGTCACAATCTCAGAAGGGCTTTTAGTATCGCTATAAAAAAGGCAGGCATCCATGACTTTCATTTCCACGATTTAAGACATACCTTTGCGACACGTTTAGCGCAAAGGGGCATTGATATTTATAAGATATCGAGGTTGTTAGGACATCATTCCATAGAGATGACGCAACGGTATACACATCATTGCCTGATAGTCTTAAAGATGGTTTCAGATTTTAGTGGCTGACTACAATTTGACTACAGTTGACAAAAGTAAAAAAGCATTAAAATCTATGCCGAAATAGCGTTAATTCTTAATTTAAAAGAAAATTAATAAACCTCATCGTGCTTTCCTATGTCAATAAAAACCACTTTATCGTTTTCTAAAAAATAAAATACTAATCTTAAGTCATAATCAATGGTAAAGCTCCACAATTCCTCCAATTTTCCGGAAAGCTTGTGTGTTTTTAATTGTGGGTCTAACGGGTTTTTGAGAAAAATATTAACCCTTTCCCAATATTTGTCTTCAATATTTTGTTTTCCTTTGATCTTTTTCTTAAAAGCCCTTTTAAAGGAAGAACTAAAAGTTATTTGTATCAACTAAAGCATCTCCTTTAACCTTTCAATGTCGTTCGAAAATTCCAGGTGACCTTCTTCAATTTCCCTTGCACTTTCCTGGCAATTTTTAAAAATTTCCTCTCTTCGTTCTTCAATTAGATATTTTTCAATTAAAAATTTTAATTCTTCCTTTTCCTCAGTTGATAGTTTTTTGACTTCTTCTACTAAAGCACTATATTTTTGGCCCATATCTTTCTCCTATTCACAATGATTTAAAAGAGTTTCTGTTTTATTTTCAATTACTATTCATTCCCGTCTGCTCGAATAAATATCCTTTAATTGTTCATTAATGGTTCTGCCGTCTTCACATGTTCCACATACAGAGAGAAATTCATCGGTTGCGTTCTTTTCACTTAATTCGGGATAGATAATTTCTTTTTTTAGGAAATGCACAATTTTGACTAATTTCTTTTGCATTGATTTAGATAAATCTTGTATTTCCTTTAAAATTTCTTCTTCAAAGATTGTTTTGGTCTTCATAATAAACCTTCTGCTGGAATTCTATAAATGGGTTTAGAAAGGTTGATGCTTGTCACTCCTTGATATCCCTATAAACTTTTCAGGCGTTACCACTTTTATGCCTCATAGTTTTCGAGAGAAAGAAGGTCATTGTCTCGTGTGACAATGTAATCCGTCCGTGCTTTAAGAGAAACACCCATTTTAGCAAGAAAGGCACTAACAAGAACCGTGGAATCAAGAACAACTTTATGCATGATGCTTTCTAAAACTCTTCACCATTTTGGCAATTTCTTCTTCCTGTTCTTTCGCACGTTGCTTTGGTTTAGGTTTGCGGTCCTTGACGTTTTCCATAGATTTAAAAAGTTGATTCCAAGCATTCTCTCGCTCCACCACAGTGACTGGCTTAAGAAATAACCTCATTCAAATCAAATGGAATATTGATATAACCACGATGATCGAAATGGTTTTGGAATAACAGGTGCTTTCTCATGAAAGATTCTCTATCTTTAAACCAATAACCGCAACAGGATTGAGATATCTTGCCCTAATAGTACCATAAAATAACTCTTCAAAATCCTCCCCTGGTGTTGCAAATAGTACAACCTTGTGTTTCTTTTTTAAAAGGTCTTTTTCAAATTTTAATACAGCCATCCCCCTAAGAGTCTCTAAAGCTCTTTTTAGTGATTTATACAATTCTTCATCGTCTGAGACTACTAATACTTCGTTATTAGATTCTTTCATTGTTCCTTGCGATCAACGGTAGATCACACCAAACCCAATTGCCATGATCGAAATAAGGCTGCCTGTGATTATCCCATTTACTATAAGTTGAAGTATCATAATAAATCTTTCACAGTGAATTATACTGTAAGGTCATTGCGCTGAATATCCCGAAAATATCCAAAAATATTCCTCATGTAAAAAGCAACGCACTTACTATGATTGCGTGTTCAAAGTTCACTTATGTATTCTAAGATGTCGAGACTTAATGATATTTTTTTCATTAAAAGCGAGAAACCTATTTTGTAAATGCAACATATTACGCGAAGTATAAGGAATTTAAATAGTTATTTCAATGCTATTATCCAGTTAATAACGTGATGAGTGGAGAGGTGGCCTTGCGTGAGTTACGAAGCACGGCGCCGAAACTTTCAGCAATGTACCTTTAAGGCGTTTCAGTTCCATGTTATTTGAACAATACCAGACTGATAAACCAAACATGGGAAATAAACCTGCTACAGCAAATCGATTGATTGCTACTTTATTCCATATGTTTACAAAGGCGGTCGAATGGGATATGGTAGAGGAAGAAATCTTAAAACGAATAAGAAAGGTAAAGATGTTGCCTGAAAACAATAGACGCCTACGGTATCTATCCACAGAGGAGTGTCAAAGGCTTATTGATTCATGCGATAAACACTTAAAGCCGATTGTTATTACAGCACTTAATACAGGAATGAGGAAAGACGAAATACTTGGGCTTAAGTGGGATAATGTTGATTTGAATGCGGGCTTTATCTTGTTGAACCAAGACCAAACAAAGAACTCTGAGCGTAAAGAGATACCTATAAATCAGACTTTAAGGGAAACTTTGGAAGGGATCACCAGTCAATTTGATTATGTTTTTGTTAATCCATTAACCGGTAATAGGTACGATAACGTTAAAAGAAGTTTTAATACCGCATTAAAAAAGGCAGAGATAAGAGATTTTAAATTCCACGATTTGAGACATACCTTCGCAAGTCACCTGGTAATGGCTGGAATTGACCTTACAACTGTGAAAGAACTTATGGGACACAAAGACTTTAAGATGACTTTGAGGTATGCCCACCTTGCACCGAGTCACAAGGTTAAAGCAGTTGATACGCTGGATAATATCATGACAGAACAACCAAGTATACAAAAAGTATACAATTTGAGAGAGGCGTGCAATGGTTAATATCCTAAAACCCTTGATTTTAGTGGTCGGGGTGGCGGGATTTGAACCCACGACCTCTTGAACCCCATTCAAGCGCGCTAGCCAAGCTGCGCTACACCCCGACTAGAATCCATTATAGTATCTTTTTAGCTATTATCAACCTAAATCTCTTTTGAAATATTTTGACATTGATCGTCTTTTCTAATATAATTCAGCTTGATTTTTTGTTAAGAATATTACATTAATAACCTTATATTCAGGATATAAGGTATTTTTAATCTTTTTCAACCAAATTGAATGGATAAAAAAAATAAAAACAAAACCAAGAAGTCACGATTTTCGATCGGATATATCCTGCTTTTTCTCGCCGTTATGTATGTAGCGCAGATATTTTTATCCCCTAAAGCTGAAGAAATATCATACAGCCAGTTCAGACTTTATCTTAAGAATGGTTATATATCTGACTGTACGGTAGGTACCAATCTTATCCGGGGCCATTACAAAAAATTATCTGGTGAAGGTGACAAAGAAGAAAAGATTGCATTCGTTACAGTACCAATACAAGACGCAGAACTCGTCAATGAACTCGAATCACAGAAGGTCAGGTTTAAAGGTGCATCTGAAAATAATTTCTTTAAAAACATCCTGATGTGGTGGGTATTTCCCTTTGGGATCATGGCGTTAGGGTGGTTTTTCCTCTTTAAAAGGGTCGGCGGGATGGGTTCTCCTTTTATGTCCTTTGGCAAGGCAAAAATTAAGTTGTATTCAGATAACGGTTCTCAGAAGACAACTTTCGTCGATGTTGCAGGATGTGAAGAGGCCAAAGAAGAGCTGAAGGAAATCATAGACTTTCTTTCTTACCCGGAGCGATTTCAGAAATTGGGAGGGAAAATCCCCAAAGGCGTTCTTCTGATCGGTCCACCCGGAACCGGCAAAACGCTCCTCGCAAGAGCCGTTGCAGGTGAAGCAGGTGTACCATTTTTCTCAATTAGTGGTTCTGACTTTGTCGAAATGTTTGTGGGAATGGGCGCTGCCCGCGTACGGGATATGTTTGAGCAAGCAAAAGCAAAGGCCCCATGCATTGTTTTTATTGACGAAATTGACAGTGTTGGACGTCAACGTGGCACAGGGCTGGGTGGCGGTCATGACGAACGTGAACAGACTCTTAACCAGCTTCTGGCTGAGATGGATGGATTTAATTCACAGAAAGGGGTTATTATAATTGCTGCAACCAACCGACCTGATGTCCTGGACAGTGCACTGTTACGCCCGGGGCGTTTTGACCGTCAAATAACTGTTGACAGACCAGACCTTATTGGCCGCGAGGCTGTACTGTCTGTTCATGCAAAAAATGTAAAGATAGATTCCGATGTCAGCTTGAAAGTCATCGCAAAACGCACCGCAGGTTTTTCGGGAGCAGATTTGGCAAATGTTGTCAATGAAGCGGCACTCCTTGCCGCACGGTACAATAAGAACTCAGTCGGCATGAAAGAATTGGAATCCTCCATAGACAGGGTGTTAGCCGGTCCAGAGCGAAAGAGCAGAATTATGAGCGATACGGAAAAAAAGGCGGTCGCAATTCATGAGGCTGGTCACACCTTGATAGCTGCACTACTTCCCAACACTGATCCCGTGCACAAAGTTTCTATAATTCCTAGAGGAACGGCAGCACTAGGATATACTATGCAGTTACCATTGGAAGACAAATACTTAACCACTGAACCCGAAATTCTGGATACCCTTTGTGTATTATTGGGCGGGAGAGCAGCAGAAGAACTGGCTATACACAAAATATCAACCGGTGCCCAAAATGACCTGGAAAAGGCTTCACAACTGGCTCGAAATTATGTATGCCGATTTGGTATGAGCAGAAAATTAGGCCCGCAGACTTTTGGCAGGCAATCGGGCAATATTTTTCTCGGACACGATCTTGTTCAAGAAAAAGAATACAGCGAAAAAACTGCCGTGCTTATTGATGAAGAAGTTACCAACCTTATCATGGCAAGCTATGATAGGGTCAAAAAATTACTCAATGATAACAAAGATAAACTGGATCTGCTAGCAAAGAACCTCGAAAATGATGAAGTATTAGATGGAGAACAAGTCCTTGAATTGTTGAATATTGAGAAAAAACAATCGAAAACCCATAAAGAAGTGGATATTGCCCCAATAGAACAACCGCAACAGAACTTGCAATACATCCAAAAAGATCGTGGAGAAAAGCAGCTATAATTATTGTTGTCCAAATGAGTTGGACAGGTAGCACAATATTTATCTCGGTGTCCTGAGAACTGAAGTTTGGGGAAGTCTAGAGACTGCGCTAAATTATCTTTATCCAATTTATTTAGCCGCTTGTACTTCTGTGAGAAGGGTTTGTGGAAGATTAAAATTGGAATAGACGTTTTGTACGTCATCGTGGTCCTCAAGTGCTTCCATGAGCCCCAGTACTTTACGACCTGCGGCATCATCTAGGTCAATATTGTTTTTTGGTATCCAACTCACCTCAGCACTTTCGATCTTGATGTTTTTACTCTCGATAGCCTTCTTCACGGTATCCAAATCCACTTGCGGGCATATGACCTGAAAAACATCCCCCACCTGTTGTAGATCATCGGCCCCGGCATCTAAGACCAACATCATAAGCTCGTCTTCATTGAAATTATTACTACCAGCGATAATAAGGCCCTTTTTTTCGAACATCCAGGAGACACAACCCGATTCTCCCATATTTCCGCCAAACCGCTCAAATATTTTTCGGATTTCAGGGACAGTTCTATTTTTATTGTCTGTCAGGATTTCAACCATTAAGGCTATGCCATGAGGTCCGTATCCTTCGTACAAACATTCAAATAACTCTGATGCCTCACCGCCCCCCGTACCTTTCTGAATGGCACGCTCAATGTTTTCTTTAGGCATATTAACTGCCCTGGCCTTACTTATGGCAAGCTGTAACTTTGGATTCATATCCGGGTCGCCACCACCTCTTCTGGCAGCTACAGTTATCATGCGAGCTATCTTCGAAAAAATTTTGCCCTTTTTCGCATCTGCTGCACCTTTTTTGTGCTTTATACTTGCCCAATGTGAATGTCCAGCCAATTTATCTTACTTCTCCTAAAAATATTTTTAGAAAAAAATCACGGTTGAATGCTACTTTCAATCTCTATTTGATTTTTAATAACCTTCGAATTTGTTTCTTCTACAGACCTTAACCTCTTTAGTCTTTCCAATTTCATCGTAATGTTCTCTATTTGCGCTCTGTTATTAAACATCTGTTTATATAAATCCTGTGCCCTTCCCCAAGCCTTAACAGCTTCGTCCCAATTCCCCAAACTATAATGAACATCACCAATATGCTCATAAATATCTGGTTCTTCCAAGAATTGTACAGCTTCCAATAACTTTTGAAGTGCCATAATCAAATAATCATTTCTTCCTTCCACCTGTGCCTTCTTGTAATAAGCCCAGCCCAAACTATCAAGATATGCACCATTCCGGGGTTGTGCTTTTAACGCCTTGTTAATAAGCTGAATTGCTTCGTCCAAATTTCTGTTGTTTTCAACAAACAGATAACCAAGAAAGTTATTTGCTTCGTGAAAATCAGGATCAAGCTTTAAGACCATCTGCAATTCTTCTTCCACTCTATCAAATCTTTGATTTTCATAATAAAGATTCGATAGCAAAAAATGAATATCCCGTATTGTTTCTTTGTCCAGAGGAATCAACTTCATATTCTCAATGACTGCGATTGCCTCGTCAATTTTACGTTGACTTCTATAAATTTGGCATAACAGGAAATATTCCTTAGGGTTCGTGCTTCCAGCATCTGTGTTTTTCTTAAGAATTTCCTCGATTTTTTTAATTTCCTCGCTTTGGTTGGACTCATTATTTGTTTTCTCGTATAGCTCGGACAGGGCTAAGTGCATAACCCAGTTATCAGGTTCTTTTTCCAAAAAAACCTTTGCTTCTTTAATAGCATTATCATAGTCATGAAGTGCATCGTAGCAAAGAGTAAGATAAAAACTGACGAAACTTAACTTTGGATCAGTCTCTTTTACCTTTAAAAAATATTCCAAGGCCTTTTTAGTATCGTTTTTTTCAAAATATTTCTGGCCTATCTCGTAATATACCTTTACTGGATCGCTTACAAGTTTCATGTCAAACATACTCTCATAACACTCTATTCCTTTTTCCATCATACCTTCCTGCATATAAAGATTGGCAAGCCTGTAGAGAGTATCCGCCAGGAATACCTGGTCTAGCTTCGTTGTTTTACACTGGCGGGCATATTCATATTCCGCAATTGCCTCTCTATATTTTCCAACAGTTTCATACAGTGTCGCCAATGTATAATGCACACTAAATTCATTTGGTTTGATTTTGGCTAATTTTTCGAGATAATCGATCGACTTTTCATTCTTTCCTAACTGGAAATAGCATGTAGCCAAATGTTGAATAATTCTTCCCGAAGAACGATCCAGCTGAATCGCCTTTTCAAAATTAGCAGCCGCATTTTCCCAATCTCTTTCCAACATGGAAAAATATCCGGCACAAAAATAGGCATGCGCTTTATCCTGAGCGTGCAATGGACTGCTCTCAATAACCGGTAAGAATTGACTGTCATGTTTGGCTGCAATACTACCACATCCCTGGAAACTAATAGAGAAGAGTATTATAAGAACAAAAATAACAGAAAAAGATTTGACAAATAACATTTCATACTTCTTTGTATATCCTTAACATATCGGAACTCCCGCATCTTAAAGAATAACTTTATTTAATGGATATTCAATAATCCCTTCAGCTCCGGCTCTTTTTAACTCAGGGGTGATGCTTCTTGCCACTGTCTCATCCAGCACAGTTTCAATCGCATAACCAGCCCCTTCAGACAGTGTAGAAACTGTTGGTTTTCTCAATGCAGGCAATTTTTTTAGCACCTGATCCAGAGCCCCATTTGGAACATTCATCTTCAATCCGACCTTTACACGGGCAATAATAGCTCCTTCAAATAGCATTGCAAGATTCTCTATTTTTGTACGTTTCCATTCATCTTTCCACGCATGATGACCGGCAATAAGCTGAGTTGAAGATTCCATAACGGTCTCAATGATACGAAGTTTGTTTGCCTTCAGACTACTTCCTGTTTCAGTAAGTTCTACAATCGCATCTACTAAGTCTGGAGCCTTTGCCTCAGTAGCACCATGAGAAAATTCAATATCGGCAACCACCCCGCGTTCTGCGAGGTATTGCCGTGTCACGTTCACAAGTTCCGTCGCAATCTTTTTATTCTGCAGATCATCCACGGTGCGGATGGTCGAACTTTCAGGCACAGCTAAAACCCATTTTACCTTCGTTAACTGTTGTTTAGCATACACAAGGCTCACAACCACTTTCACGTCAGAACCTGCTTCTTTCACCCAATCGGCACCTGTCAGACCAGCATCAATAATCCCTTTTTCAACATATCTGGACATATCTTGCGGCCTGATTAATCGTACGGAAATTTCATCATCATCGATTGAAGGGTAATAAGATCGAGGACTAACATGGACAGTATAACCTGCCTTTTTCATCATTTCAACAGTTGCTTCCTGAAGACTGCCTTTCGGTAAACCTAAATGTAATTTTTTCATTCTTCTAACTCACCTTTGATTGTAATGTCACTCCCCTTAACTGCCTCGTCAATAAGGTTTGAAATATGTTGACTCTTTTTTAACGATTCATCCAAATAAAAAGTCAACAATGGCGTGTATCTTATCTGCAGATGTGCACCCATTTTTGCTTGAATAAACCCTCTGGCATGTTCCAGCGCTTGTAAGGTTTTTCTCTGGGTAAGAGCATCCCCCAAAATAGAGATATACACCTTTGCTCTTTTCAGATCAGACGCAAGTTCAACTTTGGTAACTGTAATAAAACTTATCCGAGGGTCTTTGAGTTCATAAAGTATGATTTTACTTACCTCTTGTTTAACTGATTCAGACAATCGCTCTACTCTTCTTGAAGGCATAACAACCCCCTTCTTTATTGTAAACAAAAAATATAATTATTACTAAAAAGGGATTTACCATATGGATGTACATCTCTTATGAATGGAATTAAACAAATTCGAGGTGATAACCAACAAGCTCTACAGAAGTTGAGGCTCGGAACATATTAATTAAATTCGATAAGGTACCGTTCACATACCTCTTATCATTTCCTACCATTGCAATCCCTAATCTAGAATATTGGCAATGATCCAAAGTTCCAATTTCCGAGACAGAGACGTTAAAATTATTTTTAACACGATCTTTCAGGCTTTTAATGATGTGACGCTTGTCCTTTAATGTATTTGCACCCCGGATTACCAACCGAATATTGAGAACTCCAACTACAGTATCATCAGACTTGTAAAACTCTAATTTCATAGTGCATCATAGTCGCAATTAAGATTGCCCCAATTGCCAGGAAGGAGGATAATTAAGAGTTGAAAATCTTTTTCTAAAATGCCAAACATAGCTATAAGAGCAATTACTATACCGTTAGGACTCTTGCTATCTTTTGCACTTCGTATGCCTCTACAATATCCCCCACTTTAATATCATCATAATTGGCAATTTTCAGCCCACATTCAAATCCTGCCCTAACCTCTCTGACATCATCTTTTACTACCTTTAAAGACTCTAATTTCCCGTCATAAATGATAATGTTATCCCGAATTAATCGGACGGAGGCATTTCTTGTAATTTTACCCGTTTTTACATAACAACCAGCAACATTACCAAACTTTGAGATATTGTAAACTTGCCGTATTTCGACCTGACCTAATACAACCTCTTTAGATTCTGGTTCTAACATACCTTCCATGGCAGCTTTTATTTCGTTTGTTGCATCATAGATAATTTTATAGAGCCTGATTTCCACCCCTTTTTCTTCTGCCAGTATGCGTGCCTTATCCTCGGTCGTCACATAAAACCCAATCACAATGGCATCCGATGCATCAGCCAGAAGCACATCCGATTCTGTAATACCACCAACACCGCAGTGCAATATTCTCACTTTTATTTCAGGGGTTGAAAGTTCTTCTAATGCCTTTTTAAGTACTTCAACAGAGCCCTTATAATCAGCCTTTAATATTATTTTGATCTCCTTAACATTCCCTTCAGCAATTTTGGAATACAGGCTATCCAGTGTAACATGCTGGTGTTTTGCCAGAGAGGTTTCACGTTCTTTTTTTTGCCTTTCCTGAGCAATCTCTCTTGCCTTTTGTATATCACTGACTACGTAAAATTTGTCTCCAGCCTCAGGAACTTCAGAAAAATCAGAAACGGACACCGGTGTTGACGGGCCTGCCTCTTGTACCTCAAATCCCCTTTCGTTCGTAACGAGACGTGCCCTACCGAAAGTTTTGCCACAAAGGATAATATCTCCTTCATGTAAGGTACCGTCTTGTATTAAGACATTGGCAACAACTCCTCTTCCCTCGCTAAGGCGAGCTTCTAAAACCACCCCTCGTGCCGGATTTTTAGGATTTGCTTTTAGTTCCAGAATTTCAGACTCCAGCAAAAGCCTTTCAAGCAAGGTATCGATTCCCTTTTTCGTAACAGCTGAAGTCTCAACAAACTGCGTCTTTCCGCCCCATTCTTCAGGGATTAAATCCAGACTTGCAAGCTGTTGTCTGACTCTCAACGAATTGGCACCGGGTTTATCAATTTTATTCAACGCAACAACAATCGGCACATTAGCAGCTTTTGCATGATTTAATGCCTCTTCCGTCTGAGGCATCACTCCGTCATCTGCCGCCACAACGAGCACCACCACATCAGTAATATTTGCTCCCCTTGCCCGCATAGCCGTAAATGCTTCATGGCCAGGTGTATCAAGGAATACTACATGTTTTCCATGCATTTCCACCTTATACGCACCGATATGCTGCGTAATCCCACCCACTTCTCCCGCAGCAACATTTGTTTGACGAATACTATCAAGGAGTGAGGTTTTCCCATGATCAACATGTCCCAGAAAAGTCACGATTGGTGCACGATGCACCATGTCCTCGGCTTTTGTAGATACCTGATCGGCCATGAAATCACGTTCTCCCACAGCCTCTTTTTTTCTAATTTCAATCTCCACCCCATATTCAATGCCTAACAACTGTACAATCTCTTCGCTTAATATCTGATTGATTGTTGAACGCACATTGTGTTCGAGGAGCAACTTGGTGATAATCTCATTTGCACGAATCCCTAACGTAGAAGAAAGATCTTTTACCGTTATTGGTGGTTCCATAACAACCTTTCTCTCTTTCTCCTTAACTGTTGGTTTTTTTGATTCTGTAACTTCCCCTCCCTGTTCTTTTTTCCTGAAAGACACAACACCTGGCGGTTGTTTCTTCTTCCAATAAGTTTTTACCGGGGTCATCTTCACAACACGCTGTTGCGGATGTTGAGCAGGTGCACTTTTGGGGATTCGAACAATTTTACTCGGTTGAATAATTTTTACACCACTGGCTTGTAATGTCGTTTTCTCATCCTTTTTCTGTTCGACCACTGCGTGTGAAACGGGAACCTCTTTTATTTTGGGCTCTTCTTTCGTAGGAGTCACCTTTGCACTCGGTTGGAACAATTGTCTTATCATTTCTGCCTGCTCAGAAACTAGTGTATTCGCATGGTGCGTAATGTGAGCCAACCCTTTTTCATGACATTTATCAATCAACAGGCTACTCTTAACTCCTAGCTCTTTTGCAAGCAAACTGATCCGAATTTTTCCCATTTAAACTCCTAAGATAATCAAAATAATGTCTATATTTATTATTATATTCCCTCTTTTTCCCCACCCGCTTTAATATGCTCGGCCGACTCCGCACTTGTTGTCTTTGAATTATCAAAAGGCCTTTTGTTCGACTCTGCAACCTCTGTAAGTCCTGCGGCACCCTCTTTTTGCCTTTCTTCAAATTCTGACTCTGTGATAATATCAATATCCCACGACGTTAACCGAGACGCAAGACGTACATTTTGTCCCCTTTTACCAATTGCCAGAGAAAGTTGATCATTCGGTACCACAATGGTAGCAACCTGATTCTCGGCTGACAAAATAATCCCAGAAACTTCCGCAGGTTTTAGTGCGTTAGGCAACAACACTTCTGGTTCATCACTCCACCTGATAATATCAATCTTCTCACCGTTCAATTCATCCACAATATTCTTAATCCGGGACCCACGCACGCCCACGCACGCACCCACACAATCCACATTCGGGTCACCTGAAGCCACAGCAATCTTGGTCCTATGCCCCGGCTCCCTTGCCAGAGCCTTGATCTCAATCGTATTCTCCGCAATTTCAGGTACTTCTAGCTCAAAGAGCCTCCGGACAAAATCAGGATGCGTCCTTGAAAGTAATATCCGCACCCGGGTCCCTACTTTTTTCACATCAAGGACAATCGCCCTGACCCGTTCATTCGTATTATAATGTTCATCGTCAATTTGTTCCAATTTGTTCAGGATACCCTCTGTTTTACCAAGGTTAACAATAATCGTAGGACCTTCGAACCTTTGAACAGCACCACTGACGATGGCACCCTTCCGGCCAAGAAAATCCTCATATATAACATCCCGCTCAGCCTCTCGTATCTTCTGGATGATAACTTGTTTTGCAGTTTGTGCCGTAATCCTGCCCAATTCGGAAGGGTCGATTCTACGATCGCCTTCCTTCGCCAAAATCTCCCCCGTATTTCTATCAATTTGAATAGAAACTGCCTCCTGGGATTTAAAATGTTTTCGGGCGGCGGTAGTAAGAGCAGCCTCTATACCCTGAAACACAACATCTTTGGCAATTTCTTTATCCCTGTGTAAACTATCTACTAAACGTAGTAAACTTTCTTTATCCATAAATACCTTTTTACTTAAGTCGCCAACCAAGACTAGCCGGAAAGAACATCCTAAGAAAAAAATATACTCCTTAAAATAAAAAAGTGGGTTATCCCCACTTTTCGCGAATTTTTCCCCCTTTTGGCCAGTCTATTATAACTACACAAAATCCTTTAAGGATAACACATCGACTTATCCCAGTGTCGCTTAACAGTTAATACAGTTAACAAAATTTAACAAAAAAAACGAATATTGTCAAGTTGTTTTTATGGTAATGGCATTTACTTACAGTGAATGCAAGAACTTGTTTAATTACCACTTAAAATCTCTTTGATATTCAAAATTTATTTTGCTAATATTTGTAAAAGGAAATACTCTTATGATAATTATTATCGATAATTACGACTCCTTCACCTATAATTTAGTGCAACAAATTGGCGCATTTGGCGCAAGAATGGAAGTATTTAGAAATGATAAGGTCAGCCTTGAAGAAATAGAGGAGGAGAAACCTGACCATATTATTATATCCCCAGGGCCCTGTACACCCAAAGAAGCAGGCATCTCTAATGATATTATAAAACAGTTTTCAGGGAAAATACCGATTCTCGGGGTTTGTCTGGGCCACCAGTGCATTGCATACACATATGGGGCAGAAGTTATTCGTGCAAGAAGACTTATGCATGGAAAGACATCAATGATCAAACACGACTGCAAAACCATTTACCGAGGACTTTCCAATCCTTTTGAGGCTACTCGTTATCATTCTCTCATTGTCAAAGAAGATACACTGCCTAATTGTCTTGAGGTTACAGCAAGAGCAGACGATGATGAGATCATGGGTATTCGTCATAAGGAGTATCTTTTAGAAGGGGTACAATTTCATCCCGAATCCTTTTTAACCGCAGAAGGCCCAAAACTTCTTAAAAATTTCTTGACCCTTTAGTTACTTGATTATCATTAAAACTTGAGACTTAAGGAAAACAAATTTGGCTGTAGTCTCTGACAACAGAGAAAATTTTGCCGACCAGCTTATCACAGCCATCCGGAGAAAAAATAGCTGTGTTGTGGTAGGTTTAGACCCCTATTTTAAACTCATCCCTGATACCATTAAACAAAAGTTCTTCACCTTTCAAAAACAGCCCCTTGAATATGCATCCCGTATTATTCTGGAATTTAATATACAGGTTATCGACCTTATCGCACCGCATGTGAGCATCGTCAAACCCCAGATTGCATTTTATGAACTTTATGGCTGGTGGGGTGTCTGGGCCTATGCAGAAACCATTAGATACGCCAAACAAAAAGGATTACTAGTAATTGGCGATATTAAAAGAGGTGATGTGTCCAGCACGGCTGAGGCGTACGCCAATGCCCATATCGGAGAGGTACACATAGATAATATCGTTGAAACCCCATTCGCCACTGATGCCATAACCGTTAACCCCCTTTTAGGAACCGACAGTCTGCTCCCTTTTCTACAAACGGCCCAAAAACATAACAAAGGTATATTTATCCTCGTAAAAACATCAAATCCATCTTCCAGTGAATTCCAGGACATTATGTGTGGGACAAAAAAACTCCATGAAATTATAGCGGAAAGGACACATGCCTGGGGAAGCGACTTCATTGGCAAACAGGGATACAGCGCAGTTGGGGCTGTTGTTGGAGCCACATTTTCCCACGAAATATCGAAATTGAGAAAAATCATGCCTGCTGCTTATTTTCTTGTACCCGGTTACGGTGCGCAGGGCGCTACGGCAAAAGATATCGCATATTGTTTTAACCCGGATGGTCTCGGAGCTATCATCAACGCCTCCCGTTCCATCCTTTATGCATACAATATTTCCCCCTGGAAGGAAAAATATGGCATAAGCGCATGGAAAGACGCCACCCGGGAGGCGATAATTAAGATGAATGATGAAATAAGAAAAGTCCTCAAATAGACTATGAATAAACCAAACAAAATCGTTATCATCGGTCTGGACGGCGCTACATGGGATGTTATTCATCCTATGATTCGGAAAGGGAAATTGCCCACATTTAAATATCTCACTGAAAACGGTAGTTATGGAAATTTAAACAGCACTATTCCCCCCCTCAGCGCCCCTGCCTGGACATCGGCCTTTACCGGTGTAAACCCCGGCAAACATAACATCTTTGACTTTTTCACCATCCGTAACGATACCTACGAACTCAGAAACATTACCTCCAATGATAGGAAAATCCCTGCCATCTGGAATATCCTTGATACCTATGGCATGACATCAGGCATCTTTAACATGCCCATGACCTATCCCCCTGAATCTGTTAATGGCTTTATGGTTGCAGGTCTTGGTACCCCTGATACAAACTCGGATTTTATATACCCGACGTCACTCAAAGAAGAGTTAAAACAATATTTACATGAATTGCAGTTCAGTATCGATGTGGGGACGATTATGGGTGGAAAGGAGGATGCCTTTATTGACAATCTCTATAAGGTCACCGACATGCAAGAAAAGGCTGTCCATTATCTCTACAATAAATACCAACCCGACTTTTTTATGGCGGTATTTGATGAATTAGACCGCTTACAGCATTTTTTCTGGCACCATATGGAGGCAAACCATCCGCTTCACGATCCTAAAAAATCTCAAAAATATAAAGATGCCATTGAAGATTACTACCAACATCTCGATATCGTTATGAAGCGATTTTTGGACACTCTTTCAAAAGATACCACCGTTATAATCGTCTCTGATCACGGGTTTGGCGGGCTTCACAAGGATTTTTACATCAACAAATATTTTTATGATATAGGTGTTTTAAAGCTTAAACCCAGACCGCCAGCAGCTTTTAATACCGAACTGTTGAGAACAATAAAAACTACCTTGAAAAAGTTTACATATAGAATGGGCATCGGACCATGGGTTAATCGTATCGTACCCGACTGGTTGAGGCTCAAGTCGCTTACCCCAACCGTTGATACTGGCCTTGGACGTGTTGATTGGTCGCAGACAAAGGCGTATTTTTGCTCCTTGTCCGGGCAGAATATCTGGATCAATCTCAATGGCCGCCAGCATGGGGGCATTGTGAAACCTGAAAAGGAATACGAAGCCCTCAGGGAACAGATAATTGACAAGTTGTACACCCTCAAAGACCCAAAAACATCAAAAAATATCATTCAAAAGGTCTGCAAGAGGGAAGAGATATATACCGGTGACTTCGTATCTAATGCCCCCGACCTGATTATTGACATGGCAGACGGGTATGTCATGCAGATCGGCCTTGCCTCAGAGATGCTCATGCCCGCCATGCAATACAAGCTCTATCGTTCCGGCTGCCACAGACAACACGGCATCTTCATTGCCATGGGTAAAGACATCAAGAAAAACCATCAAGTGCACCATGCAGAAATCATAGACATTGTCCCCACCGTTCTTTACTTATTCGACAAACAGATCCCCACGTATATGGACGGCAAGGTATTGACCGCTATATTGAATAAGGAGTTAAGAGGGGTTGAATACCAGGCTACCCAGATCAAAAGAACAGACACCATCCAAGAAATTTCCGAGGACGAAGAAGCAAAGATCGTTGAGCGGTTGAAGGGATTGGGGTATATGGGCTGATAAAACAGCAGAGCTTGAAATACTGAGTTGTGTTATATAAAAATACAGAGAAAAACTATTTTCAGCCAACAGTATGTTTGGGATAAAGGGATGAGACGTGACAAAAGGAAATAACAACGAGATCGAAAAGAAGCTCTGGGAGGCAGCCGACCAGCTCAGGGCAAATTCGGAATTGTCAGCCCAGGAATATTCCGTCCCCGTTTTGGGACTCATCTTTCTCCGTTATGCCGATCACAAGTTTACAGAGATTGAGAAAGAGATAAAGAAGTATCAACCCACCAGCAGCCGCAGAAAAATAGGCAAAGCGGATTATCAGGCAAAAGGAATTATGTACCTGCCTGATGAAGCCCGTTATTCCTATCTCCTGAATCTTCCTGAAGGCCGCAATATCGGCAAGGCTGTAAATGATGCCATGAAAGCCATCGAGTCAGAAAACGAAGAACTCAAGGGCGTCCTTCCTCAGACTTACACAAGGTTTGAAAACGACCTGCTTGTGGCATTGCTCAAACTCTTTTCCAGTATCCCCATGGATATCGAAGGTGACGTATTCGGGAAGATTTATGAGTACTTCCTTGGTGAATTCTCCATGAGCGAGGGGAAGAAAGGCGGGGAGTTCTTTACTCCTACCTCCCTCGTTAAACTCATCGTAGAAGTCATCGAACCCTTTCATGGAAGAATCTACGATCCTGCCGGAGGTTCCGGTGGTATGTTTGTCCAGAGCGCCAAATTTGTTGAACGGCACAAGAAAAGGGCAAGCAGTGAGATCATGGTATACGGACAGGAAAAGACGGCAGAGACCATGCGGCTTTGCAAGATGAACCTTGCCGTCCACGGTCTTTCGGGGGATATCAAACAAGGGAACACCTATTATGAAGACATCCACAATTCATTAGGAAAGTTCGAATTTGTCATGGCGAATCCCCCATTTAACGTAAACGGAGTTGATAAAGAGAAGTTAAAGGGAGACAAACGTTTCCCCTATGGCGTTCCCAAACCCGACAACGCCAATTATCTCTGGATACAAATATTTCTCAGCGCCTTAAATGAAAACGGCAGGGCTGGTTTTGTCATGGCAAATTCCGCAAGCGATGCCAGGCAGTCAGAACTTGATATCAGGCAGAAGATAATCGAATCTCATGTCGTTGATGTGATGATCGCCATCGGTTCAAACTTCTTCTATACGGTTACGCTCCCCTGTACCCTCTGGTTTCTGGACAAAGGAAAGAAAAAGACTGATCGCAAGGACAAGGTGCTCTTCATTGATGCCCGCCATATTTATAATCAGATAGACCGTGCCCACAGGGATTTCCTGCCGGAGCAGATAGAATTCATCTCCAATATTGTGAGGCTTTATCGTGGCGAAGAAATCGAGACAGAAAACGGAAGCGAAAAGCAAATGAAAGAACATTTTCCGAAAAACAAATATAAAGACATCGACGGCCTTTGCAAGGTTGCCACGATTGATCAGATAAAGGAACACTGCTATTCCCTGAATCCCGGGCGATATGTGGGCGTTGCCGAGAAAGAGGAAGAAGGGGTTGATTTCTACGAGAGGCTTGAAGAACTCAATGAAGAACTGGAACAGTTGAATGCCGAGGCACGGGAAATTGAGGACAGGATTGCGGAAAACGTGGCGAGGCTGCAGGAAGGGGCGCAATAGATGAATTCAATGTTCAAGGAGTTTCAATATTGAAGGGTGGCACGGACAAACTTGTTTGTCCGTGTATAACTTATACATAGACATAAAGGTGGGTTAAGCCTGTCCTGAGTTTGCGAAGGGCGCATGCGAACCCACCATCGGGAAAATGTATTGGTGGATTCGGTATAAAAAACAACGCATCAATCTACTATACAAACTCAAAACCGGAGAGGCAAATGGAAATAATTGTTCCTTTAGAGACGATCGAAAGAAAAATCTTTTTGATACGCGGCCAGAAGGTTATGTTGAGCACTGACTTGGCTGAACTTTACAGTGTAGAGCCGAAGGTTTTAATACAGGCTGTGAAAAGAAATATAGAGCGATTTCCCGAAGATTTTATGTTTCAGCTTACAAGTCAAGGGTTTATAAACTTGAAGTCACAAATTGTGACTTCAAGTTGGGGAGACATTCGACGTGCTACTCCCTATGCCTTCACCGAACAGGGTGTCGCCATGCTTTCCAGTGTTTTAAAGAGCAAGCGAGCCGTACAAGTCAATATCACCATTATGTGGGCATTTGTCAAACTGCGGGAATTGATCGTTTCAAATAAAGAGTTGGCAAAACACCTCGATGAGCTTGAGAAAAAATACGACGCACAGTTTAAAGTGGTGTTTGATGCCATTCGACAGCTTATGACACCACCGGAACCTAAAAAGAAGAAGATAGGATTCACGGTCAGGGAACGCAGCGCGCTGTACAGAACACGTAGCCGCAAAGCTATTAAAAGATAGCTTGTATCTCTTATCTTTGGTTTTGTGAAACACAAAACAGATTGCGTCTTATGTATGAAATACAAAATCTAGTAAGAAGGATGAGAACAACGAAGATGATGTTAATTTTTACGAAAGTCTTAACGAATCGAATAAAGTACTGGGCGATTGAACACCAGGACAAGAAAGCTTGAAGATAGACATATAGTAAATTTACTGGATTGATAAATGAAAAATAGTTCTGTAGTCTTAAAATCTTTAATTGCAGAATCAAAAGATGGCGAGTGGGGAAAGGAAGAACCTTTTGAATGTTCTATTTTTATGAATGTAATCCGTGGGACTGACTTTGAATCCGTCGAGATCGGTGATATAGATACTATTCTAACAAGATATATAAAAGAGGATATAGCTTGCAGAAAAGCATTGAAAGCAAACGATATTATTATAGAAACTGCAGGTGGCTCTAAAAATAAACCTACTGGAAGAACTATATTCATTAAAGATAAACTACTAAAAAGATTTAGTCTTCCCGTTACTTGTGCTAGTTTTAGTCGGTTTATCAGAATAGATTCTCAAATGGCTTATCCTCGGTATATATATTACTATCTCAAATATTTATATATAGCAGGACATATTTTTAAATATCATACGCAACATACAGGTGTTTCTCGGTTCCAATGGACAGTATTCTCCGAGAATAAAAACTGCTCGTACCAGGAACAAAAGTTCAACAGAAAATCGCCTCTATTCTTTCAGCCTATGATGACCTTATTGAGAACAACAACAGGCGGATTAAGATTTTGGAGGAAATGGCACAGGCTATTTACAAGGAATGGTTCGTCAATTTCCGCTTCCCGGGACATGAGAAAGTCAAAATGATTAAATCCGAACTGGGGATGATTCCTGAGGGGTGGGAGGTAAAAAAGTTAGGCAATATTATTGATTTTCAAAAAGGCAAAAAAGCAAAAATAATATATGAATCACCACAGCCAGAAACAATTCCTTACTTATTGATAGATGGTATTAGAAATCATTGTTTCTTATATACCAACGATAAAAATGTAGCAATTGCTAAAAATGACGACATTATCATGGTTATGGATGGTGCCAGTTCTGGACAAGTATTTATTGGTTTTCAAGGCGCTGTGGGTTCTACGCTAGGTATATATAGAATAAAAAAAGAGATTAATCATTCTCCCTACATTATCTACTATTTTCTAAAAAATAATTATAAATCAATTTCGGATAAGAACATTGGCTCTGCAATACCACATGCAAACAAAGAATATATTGCAACAATGAATATTATTATACCCAATCAAAGAGCCATCGGAATGTTTGATAGATTTGCGAGAGCAACCTTTAATCAAATTGATGTCTTACAACGCAAAAACCTCAATCTCCGCAAGACCCGTAACCTCCTCTTGCCAAAATTAATCAGTAGGGAGATTGATATTGAGAATGTGGATATTAAGGTGAACAATAATTATGTACCTATCTAGGCTTTATATAAAAAATTACCGTTCTATTAAAGAACTGGATATCCCATTCACAAAGGGGAAAAGTGTTATCATCGGGCGCAATAATGCCGGTAAGAGTAACATAATCAGAGCGATTGACCTAACTCTTGGTGAAAACACTCCGACATACCCAAAGCTAGAAAACATTACAACAAATGACTTCTTTACTTGGAAAGAAGAAATCGACGGTAAAACCATCATTAAATCTGCAGACGAATTATTCATCTGGTGTGAACTGACTAGAAATATAGGTGAGCCTCTTAATTACGATGAAATCTATAAATGTTATGGATTCTATATTTTTAGTGAAATCAATTCATGGGAAGGGAAAAGACCAGTAAAAATACCCGTGAGAATTTCAAATGATCACCTTCCGAAAACATACAGCGTATTATTCAATAAGAATGAAGACAATAGTGAAAAAGAATATATAAATCCCAAACTACGACATCAAGAAACTTTTGAAAATCAATTTAATGATAAATATTCTTTTGCTTTCGCTTTTTTGGCTAGGAAAGATGAAGAAGGAAGAATAGATAAAGATATACGTTTTCTATATCGAGAAAATAAAGACTCGCACTGGATATTATCCTTTAAAGCGCCGATTAGGAATGAGCTTTTGCAGAGTGCAATTATTCCTTCGTTTCGTGATCCTCAGAATCAATTGAGGATATCCAACTGGACATGGTATGGGAAATTGATGAAATATCTTACGTCTGAGCACGCCGAGTCAGATAGATTACAAGAAGCTTTCAAGAAAGTAAAAGAAGTTGCTGATGGGATATTTGAAAATGTAAGAGAAAAGGTTACCCAAACCACTTTGCAGGTTGCTTTTCCAGAAACAGAATTACATTTTCAGTTTAATGCTGACACCAAAATCGATATCCATAAAAACTGCCTTATATATGTAGATGATGGCTTTAAATCGCTTCTTACAGAGAAGGGTTCTGGAATTCAAAGCGCGACAATCATAGGTCTTTTTAATTATTACACACAATATGTGAATACTGTCACATCAGCTCTGCTTTGCATCGAAGAACCAGAAGTTTATCTTCACCCTCATGCTCGTAGGGTAATTAGTGATCGGCTGGATGAATTTTTGAATAATAATAAGAACCAAGTTATATTGACAACTCACAGCGTTGAATTTATAAGAACGGTTGGTGAAGACCTCAATATTGTTTTGGTCAGAAAGCATGGAGATAATACAGTCGCAGCGCCGATAAAAATAAAAAAGTATAAAGACCTTTTGATCGATAACAATCAAAATGAAATATTCTTTGCTGATAAAGTCGTCATCTGTGAGGGGTA
The DNA here is from genome assembly GCA_021646415.1 of Candidatus Brocadia sp. Taxonomy (NCBI): domain Bacteria; kingdom Pseudomonadati; phylum Planctomycetota; class Candidatus Brocadiia; order Candidatus Brocadiales; family Candidatus Brocadiaceae; genus Candidatus Brocadia; species Candidatus Brocadia sp. The sequence continues at coordinate 43,102 of SOEU01000009.1, read as the reverse complement.
TGACGATTTTATATTACGTGCTGTTGCCAAAGAAGTGTACCCTCAGAAACTAGACGAGAGAAATATATCGATTGTTTCAGCCGGAAGCAAAGATAATATAAGTCGATTTGTGAAGTTGATTTTGGAGCTTGGACTAAAATGCTTTGTTTTCGCAGATTTTGATTATTTCTTGCGGGATAAAAAAGATGAGAGAAAGAAATACGGAGAAAATGTAAAAGCCCATGAATCAGTATCGAATTTGGGAAAAGAATTCTTTACACAGCCATACATATTCGGCGATGAGGGAACAAAAACTATATCTAGAATCGATAAAACTCGTAATGATATAAAGACAAAAAATGAAAAAGCCTTTTATACAAGCAAGAAAATATATGATGTTGCTGACAACAAGGAACTTGTCAGTTTGCTCAATGATTTACGGGCTAATGGAATATGTATTCTTGATGGTAAAATTGAAGATTTATCAAAACAAGCAGAACTCATAAGCTCAACAAATAAATTAAGTCTCGATAAGTTATTTGAAATCAATGTAAAGCTTGCTCAAGGCAGTAAAATGTCAGATATTTTTGATATTCGTGTAATATCAGAATTCTTAAAGGTAGTAATAGAGCGATAATGAGTAAAGCGGTCTATACAGAATCAAATCTTGTTGAACTTCCAGCAATTGAGTTATTCAATCCTCTTTGGCAGTTCAAATATTACTATGGTCGAGGCTAAATAATGAGCCAATTATACAACATCTATTGTGATGAAAGTTGCCACATGGAAAATGACCATTTAAAGGTGATGGTTTTGGGAGCGGTGTGGTGTCCAATAGATAAGGTAAAGGAAATCTCAATCCGTCTCCGGGATATCAAAAAAGATCATGGCTTTAATCCTGAATTTGAGATTAAATGGACTAAGGTTTCACCAGCTAAAATGATTTTTTATCGTGAAGTAATGGATTACTTTTTCGATAACGATAACCTACATTTCAGGGCATTAATTGTCCCTGATAAATCAAAACTAAGACATAAAGAGTTCCTCCAAAGCCATGACGACTGGTATTACAAAATGTACTTTGATATGCTGAAGGTAATTCTTAGCCCAAAATCTATTTATAGAATCTATCTCGATATTAAAGACACACGAAGCGCGGATAAGATTGCCAAACTGCACGATGTGTTATGTAATAACTTCTATGATTTTTCACGGAAAATCATTGAGCGTGTCCAGGCAGTGCGATCTCATGAAGTTGAAATATTGCAGTTGGCCGATCTTTTGATTGGCGCTGTTTCTTATACTAACAGAGGGCTTTCAGGTAACGCCGGTAAGGACACTCTGGTTACACATATGAAAGAACGCTCACAGTACTGTTTAACCAGAACAACGCTCCTCCGAGAAGACAAAGTTAATCTGTTTTGCTGGCATGCTTCGGAGACAGCCTAATGGAAAAACCTTCGTGGCTGCCTGGATTGGTACTTTTTGAAAATTATGGAGGCGACTGGCATCGTTATTTGGATGCCTTATACGATTTCTTTAAGAAAGACTTCATTGATAGTAAGCCAACTTTTGAAGGCAGGCGAGTCGGGCTGAAGCGCCATCCTGAATCACAGGGAAAAGAAGCCACCTTTTGGCATATGATCTCCGAGGGTAATACAGAGATTGAAAGATTGCCAGATATGCGAAGGTGCGAACGTATCCGCTGGCCTAGACCTATAATGGTGCATTCACGAGAAAGTGTTGTAAAGGTTTGGAAAAATGTCAGAGGACGTGAAATCAGGATATGTTTGTGGCTGGAATCCGTGGAATATTTGTTAGTTCTGGCAGATCGGAAAGACTATGTTTTACCATGGACGGCTTATATGGTAGATAAACCGCATAGAAGGCAGAAACTTCAGAAGGAATTTGAGGAATACTGGAAAAAACATAATCCATAAAAAGCTGAAGCCGCCCCCTTACGGGAACGGCTTCGTTACTCCTTCTACACGTGGTAGATGAGCTACTAAATAGATTAATTCACTCAAATAGATATGTCAAGAATTATTTAAAATATACAAGGAACGAAATTGGCCAATTACAGTGAATTATCATTAGTTGAACAACCCGCCATTGAACTCTTTCAATCGCTTGGATATGCCCACCTTGACTGCTTTCGTGAGACATTCGGTGAAAAGGGAACGCTTGGCAGGATTACTTCCACGGATGTTGTCCTCATCCCAAAGCTCAGAGAGTCTCTTATAAAGCTAAATCCGACCCTTCCAGCCGAAGCTATTAATCAGGCCATTGAAGAACTCATAAGAAACAGGAGTATTTTAAATCCAGCCACTGCCAACCGTGAAGTTTACAAGCTCATCAGGGATGGGGTAAAGGTATATGTAAACACCCTCACCCCTACCCTCTCCCAAAAGGAGAGGGCAAAGACTCAAGGCGATACCCTCACCAAAACCATCTCCCAGGAGGAGAGTGCAAGTGAAGAGTCTGTCGAAACAGTTCGGGTTATTGACTGGAATAATCCGGAAAACAACGACTTCTTTCTTGCCTCACAGTTTTGGGTCACTGGTGAAATGTATAAACGCAGGGCCGACCTTGTGGGGTTTGTCAACGGCTTGCCCCTTATTTTTATAGAACTGAAGGCAGTCCATAAAAAGCTGGATGATGCATTCAAGGATAATATCACCGATTACAAGGACGCCATCCCTCAGATATTCTGGTATAACACATTTATTATCCTCTCGAATGGCTCTGAGAGCAGGATCGGGACGATCAGCGCCGACTTTGAGCACTTCAGCGAGTGGAAGAAGATCAATAGCGAGGGTGAGGAAGGCGTTGTGTCTCTTGAGACGATTATCAAAGGCACTTGTGAGAAACAGAAGTTTCTTGATATCCTTGAGAACTTTATCCTGTATAAGGATTCAGGTGGTTCGCTTATCAAAATTATTGCTAAAAATCACCAATATTTGGGTGTCAACAACACGATAGAATCGTTTAAGAGGCTCAAGGAAAACCAGGGAAGGCTCGGAGTATTTTGGCATACTCAGGGAAGCGGAAAGAGCTTCTCCATGATCTTTTTCTCTCAGAAAATACTTCGAAAATTTGAGGGTAACTTTACATTTCTCATTGTAACCGACAGGAAAGAGCTTGATGAGCAGATATACAAGAACTTCGCCAGTGTTGGAGCGGTAACAGAACAGGAAGTCCATGCAGAGACCAGAGACCATTTAAAACTGTTATTGAGGGAAAACCACAGAAATATCTTTACCCTTATTCAGAAGTTTGGTACAGATGGTGGAGAGAAATTCCCAAAACTCTCAGACCGCTCCGATATTATTGTCATAACTGACGAGGCGCACCGCTCTCAGTATGATACCCTTGCCATGAATATGAGGACTGCCCTCCCCAATGCCGCTTTTATTGCCTTCACCGGAACTCCTTTGATCGTAGGAGAAGAACTTACGAGAAAGACCTTTGGCGACTATGTAAGTATTTACAACTTCAAGCAATCTATTGATGACAATGCAACTGTCCCTCTTTATTATGAAAACCGGATACCTGAGGTTCAGCTCAGGAACGAAGATTTTGGAGAAGACCTTGAGCGGATCATCGAAGCGGCGATGCTTTCCCCTGAGCAAGAAGAAAAGCTTCAGCGAGAATTTGCACGGCAATACCACATCATTACACGGGATGACCGGCTGGAAAAAATAGCCGAGGATATTGTAGTCCACTTTGTAAACCGAGGCTTTCAGGGTAAGGCAATGGTGGTATCCATAGATAAGCCAACCGCAGTAAAGATGTACGATAAAGTCCAGAGGTACTTGAAGAAATATATCGAAAAATTAAAAACAGATGTAAAGGAGTATTACGATACGCCCGTAGAGGCGCAAAATCTTGCGTCTCTACGGGAAAAAATCAGATTTATGGAAGAAACCGATATGGCAGTAATGGTAAGCGGGGAGCAGAACGAAATAGAGAAATTCAGGAAACTGGGGCTTGATATTGAAAAGCACCGCAGAAGGATGGTAAAGGAAGATTTGGCTGAGAAGTTTAAAGACCCTGCGAACCCATTCCGAATCGTCTTTGTCTGTGCTATGTGGATGACAGGCTTTGATGTCCCGTGTTTGTCAACCATCTACCTCGACAAGCCTATGAAAAACCATACCCTCATGCAGACCATTGCCAGGGCAAACAGGGTATTTGGCGATAAAGCGAACGGGTTGATTGTAGATTATGTGGGTGTATTCAGAGAACTCCAAAAGGCACTTGCAATATACGGTTCAGGGTCAGGAGGAGGGATTAAAGAGGGTGAAACACCAGTCAGGTCTAAAAGTGAACTGCTTATGGAGCTTGAGAAGGCCATTGCCCAGACTGAAGGCTTTTGTAAGAAAAAAGGAATTGATGTCCAAAAGATAATCAGCAGCGATAAACTTGAAAAAATCAAACTCATCACGGATGCCGTTGATGCTATTTTAGTCAATGATGAATCAAAGAGAAGATACCTCACGCTTGCTTCTTTGGTAAGTAAGTTGTTCAAGGCAATTCTTCCTGATCCACAGGCGAACAGGTTTTATGAAAAATGCACGATATTGACGGTGATAGCGGACAAAATTAAATCAATATCGGGTGAAGTTGATATAACCAATGTTATTGGGAAAGTAGAACATTTACTTGACGAATCCATAGAAGCAGAGGGATACGTAATTAGAGAACCTCATGAGCCTCATGGAAACCATATCATTGATTTGTCTCAGATTGATTTTAATGTATTACGAAAGAAGTTTCTTGAAGGGCAAAAGAACACGCAGATTGCCCGAATAAAAGCCGCAATCAAGTCTAAACTGAACAGTATGGTCAGGTTTAACCGGTCGAGGATTGACTTCCTGGAAAAGTTCCAGCAGCTTATAGAGGAATATAATTCAGGTGCAATCAATATTGAACTATTTTTTGACAGATTGCTTGCCTTCGTAAAGAAATTGAATGAGGAAGAAAAGAGAGGGATTGAAGAGAATTTGACGGAGGAAGAGCTTGCCTTGTTCGATCTTCTGAAAAAACCGGATTTATCCAGGAAAGAGACGAAGCAAGTAAAGCTTGCTTCTAAGGAATTATTGGATAAGCTGAAAAAAGAAAAGCTCGTGCTCGATTGGAGAAGGAAACAACAGGCAAGGGCAGATGTGCTTCTTACCATTGAGACGACACTTGATGCGAAACTCCCCCGAAGTTATACACCGGAACTGTATGAACAGAAATGCATTAGTGTATTCCAGCATATATATGATTCATATTATGGTGCTGGAAAGAGTGTTTATGCTGCTTAGGAACTTGCAGATATTATAATATAATGATTATATGAAATTGCATGATATTCAAGTATGTACCTATTCAGGATATAAAGCCGATGAGAGGCCGCTTAGGTTTATTTTTGAAGGGAAAACACATAAGATTAAGGAGATATTATCCCAGACTTATGAAGAAATTCCTGACAGAGGGCGTAGAAGAAGGTTCACCATAAAAACAGATGAAGGACTTATCTTTAAGATTCTCTACGACGAAAGTCAAGATCGATGGTTTATGGAGGAGAAATAAGGGTCTCGTTATTTTTGCAAAGTTTTTTAAAAATTTACGAATTACGATTTTAGACTTTGTCTTGATCGCCCAGTGAATAATTGAAAAATCGTAAATCTGAAATCGTAAATCTAAAACCAATTATTGCTTGTTTATTTCTGGCGTATTCATGGTATGAAAATATCAATTTTAATCCAGCCCCAACATATACTCAATCACCTTCTTCTCCGGTATAAATTTGTTCAACTGACTCAGGCCCAACCTTTCAATAGCCACAGCAATAAGCCTCTCTTCTGACGGCTCCTTTGAATAAAAACGACCGGCTGCAAGCAATGCCTCCTTGGGAATAAGACCTACTACCTCGCTCCCAGTAACACGTACGCCTAATAGACCGGCTTGTTTCTTGACCTCTTCAAAGGCCACATGTGGTGGGGTCACCTTATAATTCTGCAGGTTCATGGAAACCTGGGTAAAGTTATGTTCTTTCAGATACACACCCATGGCCTGTACGAATTTTAGCAGCCCGGGGATGCGCACCCTTTCGCCCTTTTCGTTGATCTTGACAATCCCGGAAGCCCTTACAATCCCTGAGATCCTGTTAGCTACCTGGATATCCTGTGTATCCAGATTCACATTGTATGCAATCAGGAATTCACGTGCACCAATTACCGTGGCCCCCGCCCTCCTTACGTTTTCATTAAATTCCGCAGGCCCGTAATCGGGTCGCCACTTTTCTTCTTTTAATTTTTCCGATAAATTTTCATACTCCCCTTTTCTGATATCAGGAAGTAAGTGCCGTTCCGGTATAACTGCTGCCTCTCCGTACAGATAAACAGGAATACCAAGCCACTCCCCTACCTCCTTTCCCAGCGCCCGTGCAATCTGAACACACTCGTCCATCGTAACATTAGCTATGGGAACAAACGGACAGACGTCAGTAGCACCGATGCGGGGATGGGCACCCTTTTGCTGTGACATATCGATAACCTCCGCAGCCATCTCGATGGCATAAAAGGCTGCATCCTTAATTGCCTCTGGTTTGCCTGCAAAGGTAACGACAGTGCGATTATAGTCTGCGTCCGATTCTACATTCAGCAATTTAACGCCATTGACCTTTTCAATTTCACCGACAATCCTGGCTATTTTTTGGGAATCCCGGCCTTCGCTGAAGTTTGGGACACATTCAATAATTTTGTTCATTTTTTAAAATAAGGTAATAATAACTACCCCAATAATCATAACAATACCACCCATAAGTCGCTCCCTGATATTCGTTTCTTTAAACCAAACAGCACCATACATGATACCAAAGATGAGGCTCATTCGTTTTACCGAAATGACATAGGGCACTTCTGCGATATTTACCGCCAAAAAATGGGTAATGGTGGCAAAGGCGATGGCTAACCCAATCAGGCTAAATAGGGTACTATGAGAAAATAATTTTTTTATTTTACCATGATTCTTCCATATAAGAACAGGAAAAAGGATTGCAGCAAGGATGGGGAGGTACGTTGCCGTAAAGAATAAAGGGCTGGAGTGTAGTATCGCCATTTTCCCCAGGTTAGAAGTAATACTGTATATAAAGGCAACAATAACCATATACAGTGAGCCACGTTCCCGTCCTATGGCTTTAAAGGGTTCCAATATGCCTTTTCTGGTTGTCTTCACATTCAGCAGATAGGCCCCAATGGCAGTAAGAACAATACCCATGATTCCAAATTCATCCAGCCTTTCTCCAAGTATCAGATTTGAAGTAAAGATCATAAAAATGGGGCTTAATGCCAGAAATGGTAAAGTGATGGATAAAGGCGATATCTTGATCGCCTTCATGTATAATATAAGTGCCACGGTTTCCAATGGAAGCAAAATGAGTATCGTTAGAAAAAACTGGATGTCTAACTTCGGTATCTTTATGAATGGTAAAAGTAAGAGTAAAAAAGGCGTGGCAAATCCAACACGCACCCAGGCAATGAGGTATTCGTTACTCGCAAGAAGTGACTTTTTACTGAAGGCATCAGCCGATGCCGCAAAAAAGGCACAAAGCAGAGAAAGGAAGAACCAATTCAAGGCGAACCGTTAAGAAAAGAATACAACGACGTTTTAAAAATAACCACAGATTTCGCAGATTACACCGATAAAAAATATGAACAATCTGTGGAATCTGAGCAATCTGTGGTTCCAGGTGTTTTTTACCAGTCAGAGACAATCCCTCACTAGAGTTTATAGCCGATTTTACGAAGGAATTGCTTGCGGTTTTGGATGTCTTTTTCATCCTCAACGCCCTTAGGACTATAACCATCAATGACACCCAGTATGCCCCTGCCTTGTTCGGTTTCAGCCACAATAACCTGCACAGGATTGGCAGTGGCGCAAAAGATGGAACATACCTCAGGACATGCCTTCATAGCGTTCAACACATTTACCGGAAATGCATCTTTCATGAGGATGACAAATGTATGGCCAGCAGCAATATTTCGGGCATTTTGAATCGCAATCTCTTTGAGAGAGTTGTCATTTCCTTCTGCCCTGATGAGGCAAGGGCCAGAGGCCTCACAGAAGGCGATACCAAACTTAATGCCGGGGACGGAATTTACCATGACCTCATATAAGTCTTCCGCCGTTTTAATAAAATGGGTGTGCCCAATAATTATATTGGAACTCTCAGGGATCTCTATGGTAACCGACTTAATTTCCATCATGATAAACCTGTAACATTTCAACTCACCGCAGAGAACGTAGAGGTCGCAGAGATCAATTAATAGATAAAATTGCAAAAATTATTCTGTTTTCTCTGCGTTCTTAGCGCCCTCTGCGGTAAAATATTATATTTAATTCAACTCTATAACGTTGACCTTCCCGAAACTGTCAAGTGATTTATCAAACCTTTCCATATCACCAACCACGAGAATTTTGATCTCATCCGGATGCAGATATTTTTGGGCAACCCGTTGAACGTCTTCCTGGGTAACGGCTTGCACTTTATCCAGATACGTTTCGAGATAGTTTAAAGGTAAATCCTCGTATTCAATATCGACCTTTTGTGCCACGATACTGGCGCTGGTCGTAAACCGGAAGATGAACTGGTTCATAAAGGTTTCTTTGGCCAGTGACAATTCCTCTTTATCAATTGGTGTCTTACGAATTTTATCTATTTCCTCCAGTGCAATCGAGATAGCGCGGTTAGTCGATTCTAATTTGGTCTGACATGAAACAAAGAATATCCCAAGATCCCGTGCGGTTTGAAAAGCGCTGAAAGCAGAATATGCAAGTCCTTCATCCGAACGAATCCTGCCTGGAATACGTGCTGTAAAGCTTCCGCCACCCAGGATAAAATTCATTACCATAACGGGAAAATAATCCGGACTTTTTCGGTGAATTCCCAGATGCCCCATAATCACATTCGCCTGATTAATATCCTTGTACACATAATACACTGACTTCTCAAAGCGTTTTTCGACCTTGGGTACTTCCGGAAAATGAATATCCTCTTTTTTCCAGCCTGCAAATACCGCATTCAGCTTTTTAATAATTTCTTCCTTCTTGAAATCACCTGAGATACCAAGGATAATATTATTAGGATGGAAATATTTCCTGTGAAAAGCGACCATGTCTTCCCTTGTAATCTTCTCAATGGATTCCAGTGTTCCTTCAACCTTTCGGCTGTAAGGGTGTTTGCTATCATACATAATTCTACGAAATTCCCTGTGCGCGATTTGCGTGGGATTATCGTTCTCACGCCTGATGGATTCAATGACCTCATCCTTTCGCATCTTGATCTTATCTTCCGGGAATGCAGGGTTCATGAGTACATCTGCAAAAATTTTTAGGCCTTTATCAATATCTTTTTTGAGTGTAGATAAACTTGCACTACCTGATTCTCGACCAATGGAGGTTTCAACAGAGGCAGCCATAAATTCAAGCTCCTCGTTCATTTTATCGGCCGGCATGGATATTGTACCACCGCTTCTCATCACATATCCAGTCAAACCGGCCAATCCTGCTTTTTCCTGAGGTTCATAAATTGCGCCGGTCCTGATACGTGCAGTAACATTAAACAAAGGCAGATTGTGATCTTCCAGGAGATACAAAATCATACCATTTTCTAAAACAACCCTATCCACTTTTGGAGGAACAAAATTGAGTGGTTTAAATTTGAAACCGGAAACGATCTTTGCACCTTCAGACTCTGGTTTTCCCACTGATGGAGCAACAACACGTTCATGCCCCTGAGGCTCTGCAAAGAGATTGGTGAAATAAACAATGGAAAACAAGAATGCTATACATACAATCGGAAATACGAAATATTTATTTTTATACACGTTAAAATCTCCCTCGTTTCTTATCTTTCAATGTGTGGTTTTGAAAATGCCGAAGAACATTATTTAATAGGCAGCAGTTGATTTTCCCAACTTATTCTTTTCCTTTGTTTCCTTTGTTTCCTTCGTCTTCTGGTTATTTTCTTTTTTCACCAATATAGCCACGGTTCGGTTGTTCTTCGTTAAATATTTATTTACGACCCTCATAACATCCGATGCGGTTACTTGTGCCAGTTTGTCCATGAAGGTATTAATATAGCGCCAGTCGGAAAGAACTTCAAAATGCCCTATTTCATTGGCGAGCCCGGAGGCAGAGTTAAGTCCTCTGATGAACTCCGCCTCTAATTGGTTTTTGATCTTTTGCAACTCCCAATCACTCGGCGGGACCTTTTTCACTTTTTCAATCTCTTCGTAAAACGCAGATTCTATCTCTGCCACGGCATGTGGTGCTCGTGGCACAGCAATAAAGGTAAATGTATCTGGATATTTCCCTATCCCATTATAAGCATGTGCCATGACGGCAATACGTTTATCCTCAATCAGAGATTTATATAATCTGGAGGTACGTCCGTCGGAAAGAAGTGAACTCAAGACATCCAGGGCATACAGGTCTGAATGTCCAATCGCAGGGATGTGATAGGAAATGGCTATATAGGGATTTGATTCAAACTCAACCTCGACTCGCCGTTCGCCTTTCTGTTCTGGTTCTACCGTTTTTACCCTTGGAGGCGCAGGTTGGCCTGGAATATCCCCGAAGTATTTTTCTACCAATTTTATTGCATCGGCAGGATTAAAATCTCCTACCATGACAACCACGGCATTATTGGGAGCATAGTATTGTTTAAAATATTCCTCTGTTTCTGCCTTGGTAATATTCTGCACATCGGATCGCCATCCGATGGTAGGCCAACGGTAAGGATGGGCAATGAAGGTTATGGCATTGAGTTGTTCAATCAACAACCCCATCGGGCTATTCTCAGTTCTAAGTCGTCTCTCTTCCATAACGACATCCCGTTCAGAATAAAATTCCCTGAGTACGAGATTTTTCATCCGATCCGACTCAATAAATGCCCACAATTCTAACTTGTTTGCAGGAAGATCACAGAAGTAATACGTACCGTCAGTGCTCGTTGCAGCATTGAGCCCGGAAGCCCCATGTCGTAAATATAAAGAAAAAACCTCGTCTTTTACCACTAAATCCCTGAGTTTCTTTCTTACTTCCTCCAACTCCTTTTCAAGTGATTCAGTCTTTTTCCTGTCGGCAGACGCTCCATTGCTTTTTTCAGCATAGATCTTCATAACTAATTCGTCTTCCCTGTCAAGTAACGATTTTTCCGCAGAGTAATCCCTGGTTCCGAATATCTTTGTTCCTTTAAACATCATATGTTCAAAGAGATGTGAAACCCCGGTAATCCCCGGTCGTTCATCAACTGACCCCACCTTATAATTAATACGAACACACACGACAGGCACATCATGCTTTTCCAGCATAAGTAACTTTAAACCGTTTTTGAGTACATGCTCTTTAACGTCAAGCTTCAGGGAGTTTGCAAATACACCACCTGTAAACAACACGATAAAAGTTACGATTGAAAGGATTGAAACCAGGGTCTTCTTTTTCATTTTCTCTATGCTCCTTATTGTTTCGCTAAGTAATAAGTAATGGTCTGCCTGTTTATAAATGTAAATTTTAAGAAGTATGCTAATACATTTGCAATGTAATTTTTTCATTTCTTTTGGCATGTTTCGTTGTCACATCGTAATCTTTTAAACACATTCGGTCAACAGAAAGTTTCTCGTTTCTCGTTACGTGTACCCGTAAAGAAATGACTCTTGAATATTAAGATGTATTCATGTAATATATTCCGAACCACCATGCAGACTAATACATAATTGATCGTTAAAAGGAGAATTTTGGGAAATAAACAAGGAGTTGGCCATCATGAAAAAAGGAAGACGTTTCATTGTTACCATAGTTACATCTGCTGTTTTACTCTGGACTGGTTATACCGGCAATGCAGGTGAACTGAGACACGATGCAAATGCAGCAAAACAGCTGGAGATTATCAGAAAAGATTTAAGCGGCCTTACTGAAATGAAATTTGCAGATTCAAAAAAGTATTATGAAGGGTCGCTTAAGGAATTGAATAGATTGATCGAAAAATATCCCAAGACACAGCAAGCACTGGAAGCAAAGTTTTATATTGGCAATATTTGCAATACGATGCATAATTTTGATGAGGCTATAAAATATTTTGATGCTGTGCTAAGTCAGGGAGACATTGACAATCTTTTTAAGGCCAAAGCATTGTATTTTAAAACAAAGGCGCTGATAGCAAAAGGTGACATTGCAAAAGCAAAAGAGACTGCAGCGGAATTAAAACTAATCGATCCGAGGGCAGCCGACACCTTTGGCAGAGAGTTAACTGGTTCAATACGGCTCGGCATGGAAGCGCCGACATTCAATGTTACAGATTTTAACGGAAAGCCGGTCGATTTATCAAAATGCAAAGGAAATATTACGGTCATTGATTTTTGGGCAACGTGGTGCGACCCTTGTATTCAGGAATTTTCCAAAGTGAAGAAAATGTACAGTAAACTCAAGGATAAAGGCGTTCTGTTCATTGGCGTAAGCCTGGATGACGATATTGAAGATTTACGTGGCTTTGTAAAGCAGGAAGAGGTGGAATGGCCACAGGTATTCGATGGGAAACGATGGAAAGGGGAAATTCCTGCCTTATATAGTATTCAAATGATACCCACAATGATTGTGCTGGATCGGGAGAATAAAATACGTTACATCGGAAGCAGCACAGAGGGTGTTATCCAAATCGTCACCACGCTCCTTTCAGAATCAAAGGAGTTACCCTTATTCCGATAAGCTGGGGGAAAAACTGGTTTGTTTTATGGAAATCCTTCGATACCTAATTGCTTACTAAACTGTATTATCAGCAATAAAATTCCAAATACAATAATTGCAATTATTAAAATCCAATCTTTCTTTTTTTTTGCGGTTTCTAAGGGTTTTCCTAAAGAGGCAACGGTCTTTTCTCCTGCTGCCTCTTCTGTTTCAACAGCAATCATTTCCGTGGTGACTTGAGTACGTCCTGTCTCCGATTTTTTATCCTTATCTCCAGATATGGTTACTGTCTTTTGCGGGGGTTTTACATCCGTTTTTGGTTTTTCCGCTTGTTGAGATTGCATTTTTCGCTGCGGTTTGGCTTCCGGTTTTACCTGGGTATTCGGTTTCCCCTTATCATCGGGTATCGATGTTAAAAACTCGCCACAAAAACGGCACTTAATCGCTTCATCCTTAATTTCTTCCGCACAATAAGGGCATTTCTTCATAATTTTTCTTTTTTGGCTTTAAAGAAATATATCCCTAAAAAGGCAACAATGCATAACCAAATTTGTATTGTCATTATGTAATAAAGGAACCCTTTAACAAGCTTGCCAACATACGTTTTCTCTAATTCTTCAGCCCTCTTTTTAAAGGGATTCTTAAATAAAGTCGACCCCACCTTCTTGAACGGTTTAAAAAGGTGTTTGTATGCAGGGTCTTTTTTATCCACTTTAATATACGGAGACTTATATTCTGTTTCAGTAGGACGTTTTTCCTCGGTTGGCGGTTGAGGAGGTGACTCTGTATATCGTTTTTCAATCTGTTTTGTCGTCTCCAATACAGCCGTCGCTTCCGGCTCTGCCACAGAAGACCGGGCACCCGCAACAGGCTTGGTTTCCTCTGCCGGGGGAGATACTGGTTTTACTACAACAGGTCTTTCCTTTTCAGTCTCTTTTTCTGGAGAACCTGATTCTGCAACCCTTGTATCAGGTACCGTTGTCTCCGGAGGTCTTGTCTCTGTAGTTGGTTGAGTTTCTTCTGGTTTGGGCTTTTCTTCCTGTACTTCCCTTCGCGGAGGTGGTGCAGCAGGCTTCACCACCTGAGGAGAACCACCTACCATTCCCTGCATACGTTCTTCAATTAATTTTTTATACTTTTGAAGTTCTTCCTCCGCTTTGTCGTTCATGCCCAATTTTTTGTATGCCAGCCAAAGTCGCTGATAGGCCTCGACGTATTCAGGTTTAATCCGTGTCACCTTGGTAAATTCCTTGACGGCATCATCAAACATGTTCTGCCGGAAATAAATACTTCCCATACCAAAGTGTGCTTCGGCATGGTCTGGATTAATTTCTATAACTTTCTTTAACATCTCCAGGGACTGATCCAGTTTCCCCAACTTGTATAAGTTGTAAGCATCCAAGTAACACTTATTCGCCTCATCATCTCTCTGAGCAAAGAGCGTCTGTATGTGAAGGATACTCGTTAAAATAATAATGGGTAAAAGAATGACACTTTTTTTCATAAGAGTAATAATAACAGCTTTCAACCAAGAGTAAAAATAAATTTTATTTGCTTTCTTTAAGTTTATTATAAGAATCTAATGCCTGATTCGCCTCTTCTTCCATACCTTTCTTCTTATAAATCAGGTACATCTCCTGATAAATGTTAATAAGATCGGGTTTCATAGTTAAGGCCATTTTTAACTCCGTAAGTGCATCGTCAAGCAAGTCCTTTTTATTGTAAATCATGCCCAGGGCAGCATGGGCCTCTGCAATACGCGGGTTTTTACTCAGAGTATCTTTTAAAATGGCAATCGCATCGTCCAGTTTACCTTGTTGTACATATTGTCCCGCCGTTTGTAGATAGGACGCAGAACGATGTAAGCGTTTTACGTATAAGAAAAAACTGACAGAGGCAAGGAGTATTATAAAAGCTGCCCCGATGAGCATTAAAAGTAATTGTCGTTTCATGGTTTTATTTTTCTTAAATTTTGCCTTTATCACTAAATGAAAATTTATGCCAGTCGTATGCCCAATTCCTTCAGTTGCTGAGGATCTACTTCAGACGGTGCATTTGTCATAAGACACGTAGCCTTCTGTGTCTTGGGGAATGCAATAACCTCTCGAATATCATCGAGTTGTAATAATAACGTTACCATGCGATCGACCCCCAGAGCAATCCCGCCGTGAGGAGGAGCGCCATACTTCAAGGCATCGAGTAAAAATCCAAATTTTGCATAAGCGCTTTCATCCTCTATCCCAAGTAAACGGAAGACCCTTTTTTGTATTTCCGGCATGTGAATACGGATGCTACCCCCTCCAAGTTCTACACCATTGAGCACAAGATCATACGCACGCGCCTTAACTTCCAGGGGTTTTTCTTCCAGGATTGGAAAATCATCAGGGTGAGGTGATGTAAACGGATGATGAAGCGCTTCATAGCGTTTCAATTCTTCATTATAATCAAACAAGGGAAAATCCACAATCCACGAAAAATGAAATGTATTTGTGTCAATGAGTTTATTTTTTTGCGCAAGATGCAATCTGAGCTGTGCCAGAGACTGGGATACCACCTTAGGTTTATCTGCAACAAAAAGGAGCAAATCTCCTTTTTTCGCGTCCATGTACTGTCGTAATTTTTCCTGGGTTTCTCCCGGAAAGAATTTTGTTATTGAAGAGGACAGGCCATTTTCTTCCACCTTGAACCATGCAAGCCCCTTTGCCCCAAATTGACCAACAAAAGCCGTTAAATCATCGATGTCTTTTCTTGAAAAATTCCCGCAGCCATTCGCATTGACACCCCGAACCTGTCCGCCCGATTTCATCGTATCTAAAAACACTTTGAAATCTGATTTTTGAACTACGTCAGATATATCCTTTATTTTCATCCCAAAACGTAAATCAGGAGCATCGCAGCCGTAAGAAGCCATGGCCTCTTTATACGAAAGCCGTGGGAAGGGAATAGCGACCTTTTTACCAATAACCTTATCGAAAATTGCGGCAACGAGCCCCTCAATGATCTGCATAATATCATTTTCATCTACAAACGACATCTCCATATCCATTTGTGTAAATTCAGGCTGTCGCTGAGCACGAAGGTCTTCGTCGCGGAAACAGCGTACGATTTGAAAGTAACGGTCATAACCTGCCACCATGAGAATCTGCTTAAAAAGCTGAGGAGATTGGGGCAGTGCGTAAAACTTTCCGAGATTTATCCTGCTGGGAACCAGATAATCTCTGGCTCCTTCCGGAGTACTCTTTGTCAGTACGGGTGTTTCGATATCAACAAAATTCAACCGGTCGAGGTATTCGCGTATAGCCTGGCAGACCTTGTGGCGGAAAATCAACCGCCTTTGCATTGCGGGACGTCTCAGGTCCAGGTATCGGTGCTTGAGACGTAATTCTAAAGACACCTTGCTTTCATCCTCAATCTCGAATGGAGGGGTTTCTGATTTATTTAATATCTCGAGTGTATCAGCGTACACCTCGATTTCCCCGGTATCCAGATTGGGATTCAATGTGCCTGCAGGTCTTGCTGAAACTGCCCCCTGTATAGCCACAACATATTCAGGTCTCAATTGACCGGCAGTATTGTAGAATTCGTTCCCTTTGTCAGGATTGAAAACCACCTGGGTAATACCGTATCTGTCACGTAAGTCAATAAAGATCAGCCCTCCGTGATCCCGAATACTGCTTACCCAGCCAAACAGGGTAACAGTTGATTTCACATCTTTTATCCGCAATTGACCACAGGTATGTGTTCGTTTCAATTTAGACATGTATTGACTAGCTCCCGGGAATTTAGAATTTGTTAACTCTTGAGAGGTGACTATTGATTCTGGAACCATTTAAGGATTTCGCTTTGTTTTAGAGAAATTTCTTCGCTCGTTTCCATCACCTTGACCTTGACGTCACCGCGGGCAAGTTCATCGGGACCCAACACCACAACGTATTTTACCCCTAATTTATTTGCCGTGCGCATTTGTGCCTTGGGACTTCTTCCTTCGTAATCAAAATCAGCAGAAATATCTGCCTTTCTCAAAAGATTGAGCAGGTAGAAACATTTTTTTTTCGTTTCTTCCCCAATAGAAACGATATACACCAGGGGGGAAGGAACAGAAATCTCCTGATAAACAGATTTGTTCTTTGCCATAACATTTTCAAGAGCAAGGATTGTTGCCTCCATCCCGATAGCAAATCCGACAGAACCGATAGGAGGGCCCCCAATATCGGAAATCAGATTGTCATATCTCCCGCCAGCGCAAATGGCATCACGGGCTCCTAGTGACAAGTGGGTGATTTCGTAGACAGTTTTTGTATAATAATCCAGTCCTCGTACCAGATGAGCATCTGCAATATAAGGAATACCAATCTCCAAAAGCGATTCCCTTACTGCTTTCGCATGAGAATGGCATTCTCCACACAAATAATCATTAATGGAAGGCATAGTATGGCTAATCGTTTTACATTTCTCATTTTTACAATCCAGGATGCGAAATACATTCCGGGTTAGCCGTGACTGACAGAGATCACATAACTCTTTTTCATGTTCACAGAGTTTCTCTTTAAGGATATTTCTAAAAACAGGTCTGCATTTTTCACACCCTATGGAATTAATCTTGACCTTGTATCCCTTCAGACCAATGCGGTCGAATATCCGGGTGGCTACACTGATAGTTTCCACATCAAGCAAAGGGTCAGTGGCACCCACCGCTTCTATACCCATCTGGTGGAATTGGCGAAGCCTTCCAGCCTGTGGACGTTCCTTTCTGAATTGAGGACCAATATAGTAAAATTTTTGGAATTTTTTTGTCTTATACAACTCATACTCTAAATATGCCCGCATAACAGGCGCTGTGTTTTCGGGACGCAGGGTTATGCTCGAGTCTTCACTATCAGCAAAGGTGTACATCTCCTTCTCAACAATATCCGTAGCCTCCCCAATACTTCTGACAAATAAGCGAGTATCCTCAAAAATCGGGGTGCGAATTTCATAGTATCCGCAAAGTTCAAACTCCTGCCGTCCGACTTCCTCAAGCTTTCGCCATAAAGCCCATTTCGTCGGTAATACGTCTTCCGTACCCCTGGGCGCTCTAAAGGCATACTCAGTTTTCTTCCACGTATTTACGTTCATTCCACCAGTCCTATTGATTTATAGAAAGTGAAAATAAAAAAATAATTATACTAATCTGGGCATAATATGCAAGGCTTTCTTTTCATGGTTAGAGCAATGAGTAAGCTGAATTGCTGCCGTGTGCACTATAATTCAAAAGGAAAATGCCTGATAGCAAATAATACCGGAAACCATGGCAAAGATATTTTTCGACAGGAAATGCACAAGCAATCCTTAATCAGTTTCTTCTGCATGAACCCCTCCCTTTTGCAGCACACATTGGTATCCAGGTTTACCATATATATTATGACCAGAACCCAACCACTCGTTCGATGGTCCAGAAGCTCGCTATCGACCCGATACCATACGCTGCCCGAGAAGAATATGCTCTACACCAAGAACAAGGTACGTAGTAAAGATATGCATCCCATTGGGAACAGCCTCAACAATGAATGACGGTGACGAAGGGGTTAGTCGCGCTATCTGTATGGTCCCATCTTGCCCACTCCAGACGAACCAAAACCTCAGTAAGCGTTGCATCAAGGCCATCAATGGTAATACATTGTCCAACGAGCCCACTTTTGCAACGAACAGTCCAGCGCTCAATAAATGCATCTTCTGTTGCGTAGCTTTTTGTAGCTCCGCTCCGTTCACAGCAATCTGGCAAGTGCACATAGATACCCAGACGCTGATCACTCCGCGCAGGAACCTTCCAGAGCATCTCGTAGGTTTCTTGTCCAGTCTGGCGCAGTTCAAGACAGGCAGGTCTTACTTCATGCGCGTGAATAACACCCGCAAGGGCAATCAACCAGATTATCATGAAAAAGAAGGTTTTGAGGTTCATTTCTTAGCCTTTGCATTCGTTAGTTTCTCATCACAAACTCCTCTATCTTCGAATTTCAAATTTCACTCAGGTATATACCATATCGGGGAAGTACAGGCGCGCTCCTGTACGGTCATGGGGACTTCCTTTGGCATCTTGATGCAGAACTGCTGTTCGAGATTGAGGCCATTTTTAAGTGCCGAGCGGGCATACTCGAACTCCAGCATCTCTGGCTTCTTGAGTTCGCCGAGGTCCAGGTTGCCCTTGTCCCAACGCTCGAAGTTGGCGAACTCGTCGTTTGAAGAAAGAAACGGATGTGTCTCGTCGTCACCCTTGATCTGTGTTGCTTCATAGAGGCGTTCCCAGCACGCCCTATTCGCGGCATACTCGCGATCAACCGGCTTGCCAGTGAACGATTCTATGATCGGAAACATGCGGCCATTGCTCAGGTTGCCGTTATGTGCAATAGCCAGCACGTCACCGCCGGTCTTCTCTTCGAACGCAGCCATCCATTTCCACAGGTCACGGGGATTATCGCTGCCGTACTGCTTCATCGTGATGAAAGGTTCGACCTGTCCTGCCTTTGTGCCGTTGTCGCGGAAGATCACATTACGGTGCAGGTTGTTCCCGCCAGTGTTTGATGTCCACTCGTAGCCAATGAAGGCGGTGAAGCGACCGGGATCGTTCGCCTCTTCTGCCGCCTTGATTATCTCCCGCCATGCCGAGCGGTAGGCTGCAGTACCGGGGAGAGAAAGCAAGGCCTTCGGGAATGTTCCCTGGGAGAAGGCAATTATCATTTCGACCGCTGCGTCTGCACCTTTGCCATTCTGGATCATGTCACGCCATTTCCGGCCTTGCGGGTCTGCCAGCACTTTGGGATCTCCCCCCCAACAGTTGCGGGAAGAAACAAGGTATCAGAAACGGAATCCTACTCCTAAAATAGGCCCATGAATCGTGGCATCTATTCCATTCTTATCATCTCCGCTTTCCGTTTCATATCTTATGTCCAGTGCGCGGTAACCGGCTCCCAGAACAATTCTCTGCGAAATGTCATATTCAAGGAGTCCCACGGCTTGCCATGAAAGGTCAGATGTATCATCAGAAATATCAAAACCGCCAATATCACCCCTTAGTTTGAACCGCAGCCTCTTTGTCAGGACGTTTCTAAACGAAGACCAACAAATGGATCTATCAAATCTTTATCGGGAAAATTGATGTTTAGATTTTTCAATGAATCTTTCATACATTCCCATAATATGTAGTACAGAAGACCGGTGACTGGCGAATAAATCCCATACCCTGATTTTTATAAAGCGTAGATTCCTTGCCGAGCGTCTCATCCACAACGTCATCTACCATAACACATTCACCGATTTGATAGGATGTATTAATAACCCCAGGGCCTGACCGTGAAACAATCTGTTTGACACCGAGCTCTTTCAGGGCATAAATATTATAGCCCGGTAATTGACGAAAGGTGCCGTAAGGCTGCGTCCCTTTTCTCCATGGCGGGAAATGGTGGTCTACTGCAATCGGGTGAAACCTTTTTAGATTTTTAACACAATCTTTCCAAAATTTTCTCTGTTTAACATCTTCTGCTGGGCTGCCGGGGCTTCTTTTAAAGGGAATACGCTGTCAATTACGGGTTTCAGTCTTCCCAATTCTACCAGGTTCAAAACATCCAGAAGTTCCTTTTTACTACCCATATAACAGCCAATAATCGCATGCTGCTTCATGAACAGAAACCGGATGTCTATGGTTGTTGTGGGACCGCTTGTGGCACCACACACCACCATCCTCCCCCCCTTCGTAAGACATTGCAGATTCTTTTCCCACGTATCCGGCCCGATATGTTCGAAGATAAGATCCACCCCTTTGTTATTCGTTATAAGTTTTACCCTTTCTGGATAATCCTCTTTCGAATAGTCTATGACCTCATCAGCACCCAATTGTTTTGCCTTTTCCAGTTTTTCCTTCCCCCGGGCTGTAGTAATCACGCGTGCGCCTGCCAGACGGGCAATCTGAATAGCAGCGCTGCCGATGCCGCTGCCGGCCGCGTGGATCAATACGTTCTCCCCCGGTCTAAGTTGTCCCCGGGTAATGAGCATGTGCCATGCCGTTAAAAACACCAAAGGAATGGCCGCCCACTCCTCAAAGGAAAACTTATTGGAGATGGGGATAATATTGTCCACATGGGCCCTTGCAAATTCTGCATAACCTCCCTGGACCTGAAACCCCATTATCTTGAAACTATTACACATGCTGTCGTTGTTCGTGATGCAATACACACACTTCCTGCAGCGAACGCCGGGGGCAATGAGGACATTGTCGCCCGGCCTGAAATTCTTTACCTCCATTCCGACCTCTGCCACCTCACCAACAACATCACTACCCAGTACATGTGGCATAGGGATCTCAATGCCGGGCAATCCCTGCCTTACCCAGATATCTAAATGATTCAGTGCACAAGCTTTTACCTTCACCAGTACTTCATAGGGAGAAATTTTTGGTTTCTCCATATCTGTATACGTTAACCTATCTACCCCGCCATGCTCATAAAAAACGACAGCCTTCATAATGTTTCTCCTAAATATATTCAAGATGAGTTTGTCACGAAAACTTAGGTAATTAAATTTGGGGAAATTTGTGTAGCATTAAATTGGACTGAGGAATACGTGGTGATGGTTGTTACGCTATGGCATTAAACCGTAATTTCTTAGCGTACCAATTAATTGGTTCTCGTGTTCCTTCGTCATATCACACAACGGCAAACGCATCTCTCCGTTTATTCTTCCCAAAAGTTTCATAGCGGTTTTTACGGGAATGGGATTGGTTTCAATAAACATGCCCTTGCACAGTGGAAAAAGTTTGTGATGACATTTCCTGGCCGCTTCGAAATTACCTTCCAGACAATAACGGGTTAATGCGGCCGTATCCGACGGTACAATGTTGGCCACTACGGATATCACCCCTTTCCCCCCCACTGACATAATCGGCAGGGTGAGAGAATCGTCTCCCGAAAGAACCTCGATGTTGCAAAGCTGCAATATCTGAGTCGTTTGATCAATGCTGCCACTGGCCTCTTTTATTCCAACGATATTTTTGATCACCGAAAGCTTCGCTACCGTTTCCGGCAATATAGATATGCCCGTCCTGGAAGGTACATTGTATATCACAATAGGAATATCAACCTCTTCCGCTATTAATTTATAATGCCGGTAGAGTCCCTCCGGGGTGGGTTTATTGTAGTAAGGTGTAATAAGCAATGCCCCATCTGCCCCTACTTTTTTGGCATGTTTGGTCAAACGCAGAGCTTCCATAGTGTTATTTGAACCTGCTCCCGCCAGAACCCGTATCCTTCCACCAACCATGCTCACAACTTCACCGATCATCCGTTCGTGCTCATCAAACGAAACTGTGGCAGACTCACCGGTTGTACCACAAGGAACGATTCCATTTGTCCCGTTTTTTATATGAAATTCTATGAGTTCTTTCAGCTTTGCATAGTCGATTTGTCCATTTTTAAAGGGTGTTACTAATGCTACAAATGAGCCCTCGAACATGGTATTCTCCTTTTAATCATAGTAATATTATTTGTTGAAATTTTTACTCCCCGTTTTCACGAGGGCAAGTTTGGGAAAGTTTTTTACACCCTCCCCTATGCCCCCTTCGAAGAGCAGAAAGCGTGGGGATCTTTGGTTGCGGCTTTGTTGTGCCAAGAATATTTCGACTTTTTGCTATACTATAACATAAAACCTCATTAATTCAAGCCTTAAGACTAATATCAACGGCAAAGAAATCGTTAGAGTGGGAAAAGGGAATCGCAACGCCATGAAAACGCTTCATAATTTTTAAGGAAAGAGCATTATCAAAAATATTTAAAAGGCTGAAGGGAAAAAATATGGCAACAGTTCGCCGCAGAGGGCGCAGAGAAAACACATTAATAAAAACGGAATTTCTTTTTACCATCTTTTCTCCGCTTCGCCACCATCCCTCTTTTTGCTTTCTTACACGTTTTACTAAGCGTTTAAAGATGCCGAAGCGCTGATACTACCATGATTGGTTTTTCTGATATCCAACAAAACATCAATTCCGGTTTGGTTTCGGAGTATTTTCATTTGAGGGCGGCAGAGTCGGAAGAATAATTTCAGGCTGATCTCCTGTTAAGGTGCGCAAGAATGCAACAATCTTGTTCGTTTCCTCTTCAGTAAGTTTCAGTCCCAACTGATATTCGGCCATAGTATTTACAGCCTCACGCAAACTCCAGGTGCTGGCATCATGAAAATAAGGAGCCGTAAGTTCAATATTTCTCAGCAATGGAACTTTGAAAACATATTTATCTTTCTCATCCTTTGTTACGTTGTATCTGCCAAGAGTCTGCGTGTCTTTTTCATACGGCTTTGCAACCCCGAATTTCTGGAAAGAGTTTCCTCCTACGCCAAAACCGTAATGGCAGGCTATGCAACCTTTATCCTTAAAAAGATCATATCCGTCCTTTTCAGCATCGGTAATTTTGTCATCGTAGTCTTTTAACCACCAGTCAAATCTAGAATTTGGCGTGGTTAAAGTCTCTTCAAACGCAGCAATAGCATCAGCAACATTATCAATGGTAATTTTCTCGTCTTTATATACTTCCTTAAACCATTGTACATATGCCGGTATTGATTGCAATACACTTACAGCAAGTTCATGGTTCGAAGCCATTTCCATAGGATTGGCTACAGGTCCTTTCGCCTGTTCTCTCAGATCCTTTGCTCTGCCATCCCAGAATTGAGCCATATTGAATTTTGCATTCAGAACAGTAGGTGAATTTATCGGGCCAAAGGCCCATTTATGTCCAATAGAGGTTGGCAAATTGTCCACACCGCCTGTCGAGAGGTTGTGACAGGAATTACAACTGATCCAGCCGGATTTGGACAATCTGGGTTCAAAGAACAATTTCTTTCCTAATTCTATCTTTGCCCTGTCGTAGTCAAAGCTGAATGGGATTGGCTGAATAGGTTCTTTTGTACGTTCCGACACAGTACCACCCTGCATCCTTCCACCTCTACCATAACCTATTTGCCTCTGTGATTCGTTTGCAATAGTAATTGTCTGAAACACAACAATAACAAAGGCAAAAGTCAATAAATAGCTCACCATCGCAGCAAATTTCGTTATTTTCATCTGTCCTCCTTTATTGTCAGGTAATATGGAAACCCGTGCTTTTTATTTATCGTTTTTCAAAAAAACCTTGCTACACTCCGGGGATTACTTCTTAATTGCAAATATTACAAATATATATATCGTTTGTAAAAATGTCAAAAGCATTTATTTTACAAACATACTATAATTTTATTGATTTTATTTGATTTGAAATGATTTAATGTTTGCTCACGGAAGAAATCCATTCATTGGGTGAAATGTTAAACCATTCGTTATGAGGAGCTTTGAAAAATGAAGAGAAAATCATCCGGAAAAATAATTTTTTCCTCAATTTGTGTCATCATAATTTCGGTTGCAATACTCATTTATCTGGGAAGAGTAGAACCAATTCTTGAAATCGTTCCAACGGAATTGGATTTCGGAAACAAAGAAACCAAAATGCCCTTTACTCTGAAAAATAAAGGGGAAAAAAAATGGGCTTTTCTGTCTTTCGTGAAAACATTACAGTATGAAATTGATATACCGAAAGAGAGTGACTGGATTTCGGCCTCTCTAAAATCCGGATCATGTGGAAAACAGGAAGAAAAAAACATTCCTGTCGTTATTAACAGGGATAAACTTTCTGTAGGGATGAATCGGGGAGAAATCAATGTAAAATCAAATGGCGGAAATAAAACTATTGAAATTGTTGCGGAAGGCGTAAAAGAAGAGAAAAATATAAGAATAATAAGCCCCTATGCCGGAGCATCATTAGCAATCGATGATGACATCACTATTCGCTGGTCGGCGACATCAAATATAGGTAATCATGCTGATATCCTTCTGTTACGAAATGATTCCATAGTAGAAAATATTGCAAGTTCTTACAATTACAGAAATGACGCCACCAGCAACGGAGAATTTAAATGGACACCAAAAAGTCCTCTTCGTCCCGGAGAAGAACTATACACGATACGGATTGCAGATTCTTTAAACAAGGATGTATTTGCTGAAGTGCCTTCTCTGAAAATTACTTCTCCTCTCACGAAACTTCACCTGAAAAATATTACTACAGCACACCAAAGGCCCAGTACTATTCAGTTTGTCTTTTCCCTTCGGGATCAGAGTAATCGTGCTATTTTGATCGACCCGTCAAAATTTAATTGGAAGAACCTGAAAATCTGGGAGAATAATGAAGAAATTGATTATATGGAAAGCCGTCCTTTTCTCTATACGCAAGACGATTTTCAACTTCAAGTCATGCTGGTGCTGGATTTTTCTGCTTCAATTAAAGCACAACGAAATGGCATTGAAACCATGCTTGCCGGAGTAAAATCCTTGATAGACCGTCTTAAGGAGACCCACCAGATAGGTATAGCTGAATTTCACAGATCGGATGAAGCGCCTCTTATTATACAACCATTTACCACCAATAAACAAACTGCAAAAGACGCAATTGATAATTTCGCAAAAAAAAGCATCTATAGCGATTTTTCGATTTGCTGGGATGCTGTTTACAGCGGATTAAAAGAGTTTCCATCGGCACCTGATCCAAAAACTTTCCGGGCTTTAGTCTTTCTGTCGGACGGTTTTGACAATTCAAGTGTTCAGCAACCAGATGACCTGATATCCCTTGCTAACAAACGGGACATCCACATTTATGTTATTGGTCTGGGCGATGTTCGGCATCAGGGGATTTTGGAAAATATCTCTATCAAGACGGGGGGCACATACGTTCATGCTGAAGACATGAACGTTTTTCTTGAACGATTTAAACAAATTATTGAAGATCTGGGGGGACAGTATAAAATAAGTTACATAACACCGAAAAAACCGGAAGACGGAATTTTTACCGTAAAAAGCGAACTCACCTATAAAGGAATTACAGGTGTTCCACCCTTAGAAGACAAGGTTGATCCCTCTCTAGTATTTGGAAAAACAAACCAGGGAGTCATTGTTTTCGAAACCTCTCCCTTTGTCAAAGGCGAACGCGCTGAAATTTTCATGTGGTGCGAGCATGTGCCAAGATACATTAATATCTTCCGTTTTCATTTGAAGACAGATAAGCCTTGTAAAATTTCTTTAATACCTGAAAGCAATGGGGGAATATGTGACGGCTGGAATGTTACCAATAAGGGAAATGGCTGGTATCAGATAAGTTCACCTGACCCAAAAGATTTGACTCATGATCTGGAATTTGGCCGTTCCGGGATTATCTGTAAAATTATCATTGAAAACATTAAAGAAGAACACATGGAAGTGCCTTTCCTCCTGGATAATTCCGTTTATAAACTTGGCCAGACATTTTACGGCAGAGATGCTTCAGAAATCGACGCAAATAAAAATTGGAACAAAATACTAGTCATTTCAAAAAAACAAGGACAGTGATACAAAGCATTCACACACGGCAGGTATACCCCGGCACTAGTCTTATTTAAATCTTGACATAAAGGTATAGGCACCTATAATGCTAGTTTATCTTTTTTGTATAGACCGATTGAATAACGAAGGTCTGACCGTTCCTCTCGCCAATGTTTCCGTGAATGCCTCAAGCGACTGATATTTTGCTTACGCCTTATCTAATTTGAATGACTGTAAAATGTCAGGATCGAAGACTGCGCTTTTCTGCCTATTTTCATGAAAAAACAGAAAAGACAGGAATTATTTTCACTGTAATAGTGCATGTATTGATAAGTTTAGTTTAATTTGAAAGGAGATACGCATCATGGCAAGAAGTGATATTGTAGCCAGGGACATTATGAACAAGAACGTTACTGCTGCAAAAAAGCAGGCATTAGGCAAGTCTCTGGCAGATAAGTTATTGACCGGTAAGTATAGTGGAATGCCAGTTGTAGACGAAAACAATAGGATTGTTGGGGTTATAAGCGAATTTGACCTTTTAAAAGCCATGGATCGTGGAAAATCTTTAGAAAAAATAACAGCAGAAGAAATCATGTCTGCAAAGCCCATATGCGTAACCGAAGATACAACTGTTGAAGATGTTATACATATCATGACAAAACATAACATCGTCAGGGTTCCCGTTGTCAGAGGTGAGATTCCCGTGGGGATAATATCCAGATGCGATATCCTTAAGTGTGTGTATGGCGTACTCGAACCAGAATTTGTAAGAATTAACAGTGAAAAGGAAAAAATCGAAGTCTTCACAGAGTTTAAGAGCACAGAGTTTAAAAGTAGCGAAGAAGTAACTACTTTGTGAGATGTGTTCCTGCGATGTATAAGCCGGTTCTGTAACAGGCACCTTTATATCATAGATGATGTGCGCACTGCAGAGCTACTGGAGTTCACAGGCATGGTCTTTGTGATAGTTGTGGTCTTGGGCATCACATGGTACAGCAATTTTCTGAGGCAGAAACTTGACAGGGGAAAATGAATTCATCGTACAAGCATATCCTCAGATAAATGGGGAATAATTCCAAGGCATGTGCTGAATAAATTCAGCACATGCCTTGATCCGAATGGGTGATCGGTGCGGATTTATAATCTGTAACCAAAGTGTTGAAAATACGGATGTGGCTAATGGAATGAAAGCTTATGAAAGAATCGTATTATTTCGCCTGATCAAGCAAAATATTTCTGATTATTTGTTACGGAAAATCTTTTTCACTTATCAAAACTCACCTGATGGGTGACCTCAATCGGTCTTCCTGATTGTAACATCAAGGGAGAAAAGACATGTCTCAGGTCAAATCTTTCTTTCGCGTTGGTCGTAACTTTACTTCCTGGTCCTGGCCGGCTCGCATAGTAATCATTGGGAGCTTTTTGGTTGCCCTCTATGCAGTTGTAGGCTTTCTCGTACTGCCGCCGCTGGTTAAGACCCGGTTGATAAAAAAACTTTCTGCTTACACAGGACGTAATGTGGAACTGGGTGAATTGCGTATGAACCCGTTTGCCCTATCAACCACGCTGCGAAGATTTACATTACACGAACGAAATGGTGAGCGGTTCGTGAGTTTTGATGAACTCTACCTCAACTTCCAGACAAGTTCGATATTTCGTTGGGCATATACCTTCTCTAAAGTTCAACTGATTGCCTCCTATTCAAACATCAAGAGACTAAAGGATGGAACGTTCAATTTCCATGATTTACTTCCACCAGCCAGGGAAAAGAGCGAGACACAACAAAAGGCCCCTGTTCCTCTTCTCATTCACCATCTTGTTGTCAATCGCGCTCAAATAGTCTTTGAGGATCACACGCGACCAACACCTTTCAAAGAACAGATAGCAGCCCTCAGTTTTTCTCTAAGAAATTTTACAACCCGGCCCAATCGTGAGGGGCTGTATGAGTTCGAAGCAGCCACTGAGCAGGGTGCAACCCTGAAATATCGCGGTAATCTTAGCATGGTACCTATGCACTCAAAGGGTGGCTTAGAACTTAAGGGAATTAAGCTCAGAAAACTGTGGTCATACTTACAGGATCAGCTTCATTTTGAGATAGCCGGCGGGGAGCTGGATATCAGTGGGACGTATGCGTTCGATATTACAGAGGGGAAGCCTGAATTACGTTTGCAAGACAGCAGTGTAAGCGTTCGTTCTCTTTCAATCCTTAGTAAAGAAGATGGTGAAGAAGCAATCACCCTGCCACACCTTTCCTTTAGCGGTACAGAACTTGATTATCAAAAACACGAAATGAAAATCGCTCTTATTCAAAGCGACTCCGCAAAGATTCGCGGCATGCTGGACAAAGACGGCAAATTCAGTTTGCAAAAAATGTTCCAACCTAAAACAACCGTCGGCTCACAACAGGCGCATCCGAAAAGTCAGCCGAAATCCGGAGGATGGCAAATCAATATCAGCAAGATAGAGATCGTTGATTATGCACTCCACATGAAAGATCAAACCACAATACCGGTAGCACAACTTGATCTTTCTCCGGTAAATCTGAAGATTGAAGACGTTAAGATTGGCGCACCAGGCGCAGCACATGTTGAGTTGCAAGCAGGCCTGAATCAAGCAGGGACAATGAAAGTTACCGGGAAAGTATCTCCTGACCCTCTAACAGCGGATTTAGACGTGCAGATTTCAAAAGTAGCACTTCCGCCATTTGATTCTTATGTAAAAAAATACACACAACTCGAGATAAACGATGGAGCTTTGTCGCTCAATGGTCATCTTAATTTCTCGCGGCCGGATGCGGAACAGCAGATTGATTTTGGCGGTGATATCTGGATAGAGTCTGCCCGTGTTCTCGATTCGGTATTTTCTGAAGATTTTGTCCGTTGGGAACGCCTTGACCTCAGGCAGGTAAAATATGACAACAATCCGGCATTCCTTTCAATTCATGAGATTACCGCCCGTGGTCTTTATACACGCATCATCATAGGGCCCGATCGCACTGCCAATGTTCAACACATTCTCAGAAAAGAAAAAAACCCTTTAGCGGAAACGAAGAGACAAGAAGCAAATGGTAGCCAATTACCCATCCATATTGATCAGGTCAACATAATCGACAGTTCCATGAATTTTGCAGACCTTTCGCTCAGGCCAAATTTTATCACAACTATCCAGGATCTAAACGGAACAGTAAAGGGACTTTCGTCCGAACAGCTTGCACGTGCTGATATTGATTTAAAAGGGCAGGTAGACAAATACGCTCCGGTTGTCATACAGGGGAAGATCAACCCATTGAGTGAGCAGGCTTATACAGACATCACCATGAATTTTTATGGCATTGAACTCACCACTTTTTCACCGTATTCCGGGAAATTTGCCGGATACAAAATTGAAAAGGGGAAACTATCGCTTGAATTACAATATAAACTTTCTCAAAAAATCCTGATAGGAGAAAATCACATTGTCATGGATCAATTTACCCTTGGAGAAAAGATAGAAAGTCCGGATGCAACCACACTGCCGGTTCGTCTTGCAGTTGCCATACTTAAGGATTCCCGCGGTGTGATTGATCTTAATCTTCCCGTACGTGGCGATCTCAATGATCCACAGTTCAGACTTGTGCCTCTGATAATCAAGGCATTTGTTAATCTTATCGCGAAGGCGGCAACGTCCCCATTTAAAATGCTCGGCGCACTGGTAGGAGTTGAAGGTGAGGAATTGGACTTTGTACTCTTTGCGCCAGGTTCACATGCCCTCAGCCAGGAACAGCAGTCAAAGCTTGGCAAAATTGCCAGAGCGCTTCGAGAACGACCACAACTCATACTTAACCTGCGCGGTACCGCTGCGGAGTCTGTTGACCATTACGCACTCGCAGAGCGCGCAATTTTAACCCGAATTCGTACTCAGCGAGACATCCCAATTGAAAGTCCTCTTGCAGAAGACGAACAAAAGCGTCTCCTTAAACTCTACCGTGAAATGTTCAAAAAAGAGGACCCTTACGACTTGATACCTCCGACCGATAAAACCGGTGCAAAGATACCCAAGGATGTGCGCAGGACTGCTGTTGTTGATGCCGCGAGAAAAAAGCTCATAGAGAAATACCCGATCTCCGAGAGCGATTTGCGTACACTTGCACAGGAGCGGGCTGCAGCAATAAAAGATTATATGATTCAGCAGGGTGGTTTAGCGGAACCCCGCATCTTCCTCTTGGAGGTTGATACGAAAGCCTCTGCTACAGATCATGAAGTTAAAATGCCACTCGCGCTGGATGCCCGATAGCTTTGAAAGATATGCTGTAATGAAAAGGAACTAAGATATGACAGGTCAGAAGAATGAACTTATTATTACTCGTATCTTCGATGCCCCGCGTGAGCTTGTGTGGAAGGCGTGGACTGAGTCGGAGCAAGTCATGCGCTGGTGGGGACCCAAGATCTTCACGTCGCCGTCGTGCAAGATTGATTTTCGTGTTAGCGGTAAGTATCTCTTCTGTATGCGATCAGAAAGCGGGCCGGAGGTCTGGCAAAAGGGTATCTGGAGTACCGGTGTGTATAAAGAGATCGTTCCGATGGAGAAGATCGTTTTCACGGACTGTTTTGCCGATGAGCATGGCAATGTCGTGCCAGCAACGCATTACGGTATGGAGGGTTTCCCATTGGAACTCGAGGTGACATTAACCTTTGAAGAAGTCGAAGGCAGCAAAACTAAAATGACTCTGCAACACATGGGTTTGCCGGCTCAAATGAAAGAAGAGTGCCGAACCGGCTGGAACGAATCCTTCGATAAGCTCGACAAAGTTCTGGCAAAGGTTTGAATCGAAATAAATGAAAAGTCTGCCTACCGGCAGGAAGGAGGGCTAAAATGAAAAGAAAAGTAAAACCAATTCCGGAAGGGT
Organism: Candidatus Brocadia sp.; assembly: GCA_021646415.1. Taxonomy (NCBI): domain Bacteria; kingdom Pseudomonadati; phylum Planctomycetota; class Candidatus Brocadiia; order Candidatus Brocadiales; family Candidatus Brocadiaceae; genus Candidatus Brocadia; species Candidatus Brocadia sp. The sequence continues at coordinate 12,101 of SOEU01000009.1, read as the reverse complement.
ACCATTCAGTTACCCCTTACCTGATCACACGTGGCGCAAGAGAAGCTATTGAGTTTTATAAAAAAGCTTTTGGCGCTGAAGTGACTTTCCTCCAGGACAGGCCCGACGGAAAAGTCATGCATGCGACAATCAAAATCGGAGATTCGATTCTCATGATTGCTGATGAGTGCCCGCCCCATAAAGGGCATGAAGCAGGCTGTGTCAGGTCACCAACTGATTTGGGAGGGACAACTACGAACCTCTATCTTTACGTGAACGATGCGGACGCAGTTTTCAACAAAGCGGTGAAAAGCGGAGCCGCGGTGTCAATGCCTGTTACCGACATGTTTTGGGGCGACAGGATTGGGATGCTTAAAGATCCTTTTGGGTATTTCTGGACAGTGGCGACACATAAAGAAGATGTCAGCCCCGAACAGCTGAAAGAAGGCGCGGATAGATTCTTCAGCCAACGGGAGTCAGCCAGTTGTTGAAGGCAGTTTTGTAAATTGGGTGAAGCAAAGCGCACCCAACAAGACCATTGTGCTGATGGATTCACTTCATTTAATCTATCCTCCTTGACTGTGAGACTGGGGAGAAAACAATTACGAGCAAAACTGAAAGGCGACAAGCATCTTTCTCAGATTATCAAAAGAGTTGAAACATGTTTGACTATGATAAAGATTTGTCCCCCTGTTTTCCCCGTTTCCCTCCGGGTGAAAAAAGTTGAAGAGACGGAGCGTATTATGTCTTACAAAACCGTGAAACAAAAAGAAAAAAGAGCAGACTCCGGGCTACACGCTATGGGCTAAGGCTTATCGTTTGAAACATGCAACATGAAGCTTGCAGTAGTCTGTGGCTTAGTGTCTAAGGTCTAATTATCACCAGCGGATTTTGATTTTTTCAAAGTCGCCGCCCTTCTTAAGATAATATTCTGAATAAATATCATAGAGCCGATTAAGGTTCGAAATCTCGGTAGCGAGTGCACCAGCCTGCACTTTCATGGCTGTTGCTTTTTTACCCATGAGGTCCTGGAGAGGAATGGCTTTGATCTGGGCCTCGACCTTGCGGTATTCGGACGTTTTAGAAACAATCGCGTCAGCATACCGTCTGGCCGTATCCTCCAGGGCCCCGCGCGACATGGACTGAGCTTCGGCCCGGGCATCATCAACCGGCTTTAAGGCATCCGCTTCTTTAGTACACGCGGAAAGTGCGGCCATTGAAATCAAGACAATCAGATAAAATACAAAACGCTGCATTCGAAAACCTCCTTTATACTAGCAACCATTCATAGCATTTCAAATTCGTTGCATCCCACTCATGATAGTATTTTGTATTATTTAGCAGTATTTCCGACATGAATATTCGTTGACCACGTCCCCGTTTGTGACGTATCACCTTCTCCATAAAATGCCTGTCCCCTATCATAAATTGAGTTATCCAATTTAAACGGAATTACAATTCCCTCCTCGATAATATCGGTAACAACAATCTTACAAAGGGTCCCAAAAGCGCCAAATTCAAGATACTTGCGGGGATCTTTTGGATCAGGAGAGGTCAATCGATACCAGCCTTCACCAAGATTGTTTAATGTCCAACCCTGGCATAATCCACCACCATTGGAAGAAGTAAGCATTACCTGATAAGGCTTATCGGTACCGATCCAGAAATGAAAATCATTGATATACCTGGGTACATGTTCGCACCACATAAATATTTCAGCCTTGTTGAATTTAATAATAGAAGGGGCAGTAAAACGAATAACACCCACAGTCGTCTTACCGTAAATTGAAGAAGGATCTATTTCATCCTCCAATAAAGGAGCGCCGGTAACGTCATTATAGGTAATTTCACTTGTCACCTTGAAACGCCCGTCTTCAGGCTTTTTTGGAGTAATATACTTTACTTTATATTGACCTTTTATATCGTTAATCGTCTGTTTAAATCTTTCCTGCAAAACATTTAAGTTTTCAGAATGAACATAGGTGCCCCCGGTTTCAAAAGCAATATTCTTCAACACATTTTCCTGCCGTATATCACCGACTCCAACCACAAAAATGTGGATATCCCTATCTTTTGCAATGGTAATAATCTCATCCGGGGTATTGAAACTACTGTTATCAAATCCGTCTGATAAAAATACCAGTGTTTTAAAGATATTTGGATCAGGCTTTTCCGGAAACTGTTGCAGACCTTTTATCACGGCATCCCAGCAGCTTGAAAAATCACGATAGATTTTACTTGTGCTGAAATTGTCAATGGCCTCTTTTGCCGCATTTTTATAAGTAGTAAATGTCTGAAGAACCGCTGGCGGTTCTTCAGGTCGATGGAATTCTACTACTCCTATTTGATGTGTTTCTTCCAGGCTATCAATTAAATCTTTTACACTCGCGAGCATCTTGTTAATATCCTCATTTGTTTCATACATTGACGCTGAAAAATCTAAAACAAGCATGGCTTGCAATTGAAAATCATCTTGTGTATAAAGAAGAGCATGGCTTTCTGAATAGTCAATTTCATTATTGTTTTCCCATATTTTTATGTCTTTCCAGTCGACTTTTTTTGCAGCAAATAGAATCGCGTGATTATTCTGGTTCCGCAAAGAGAATATAAACTGAACTGTACTTGGTAACTGATGGTCTTTGGTCTGGTTGAGCACCTTAATTGCTGAAAGGGGCTGAAAAATCTTTATTGGTCCAACTTCATCAAATATTTTGGAGTCTCCGGCATCCTCTATCCTGATAGTATAACCGCTATCCTCCCTTAAATCACTCACCTTCCAGAGATAAGATCCTTTACCCTCAACGTCTTTTCTGAAGTTATAATTTTGCTCAATAGTTCCAATATTTTCTCCCCTTAGATATAAAAAAATATTGACAAAATTACCCACACCGGAAGTTGCCGACCATTCTATCAATACTTCATCGCCAATTGAAAAAGAGGAATTTACGGTCGGGGAAGTAATAATTATTTGATCCTTCTCTTTTTGTGCTAATATCCGAACAACGCGGTCTCCTGCATTTGTTAGTACCCGTAATTCTTCTATCACACTTTCCGGAGGAAGAAAACGTCTATCAATTTTTACCGTTATTGTTTCCGGTTCTTCTTCTACAGTGCCTGATATTGGGTGAACAGCCAGCCATATGGGGACTTGCCTGGTATCAATAGTAAATTCTAATGGAGTAACGCCTTTTTGAAAAAAACCTTCCGCCTTTGCTGTATTTTTTAAAGTAAACGCCATTTCATTTTTTGTCTCTTCAAAATCTAAACCAATCGGAGACATGTCAAGCACCGGTGGGACGTTTCCGCGCAACATCAGAATCACGATTGCTATCAATAGCAAGACAAGAGGAAGTACTATAGATATTACCTTCTTTCTTTTTCTCCTAATTCCGGGCCTAATCTTTTTTTCGTTTTCAGAAGACATTTTAGACTCCTAACTTTTACCATCTGTTTAAAGCGACCATTTGCGTTCCAAACTATGTCCGTCATATTAACCAAAGAGGAAATTACCGTCAATATATTTTTCAAGACGACGATAATTGTTTTCAGTACGGAATTGACAATACGTAATTGTACTATAAATTGAAGATTTATAGCAGCACTCATGAATAAGGCTGTTTATCGTATCTCTGGTAGCCAATAGCCTCATAATCCAGTTACTTTGCCAGACATTCCCGATTGAATCCAGGAAGATCACAAACCCGGTTCATTCCTTGCAATCTTATCCATATTGCTCTTTGACTCACATTACTATTTCTGCGTGTATTTTTATGTGGTGCAAACATGTACCAAGATACATCAATACCTTCCTTCTTTCTTTTAGCGAAGCAGATGCCGATTTTATTTAAATCTTGACATAAAGTTTACTGGTGCCTATAATACTCAATTATTTTCAGGTCAAATTTGATAGAATCCTTTACACACCCATGACATGTGCAAAAATAATATTTAAGCTTCCGAGCATTCAGTGGCTTCTTAATAAAGTTATAAAAAATTATCTTCTAAAAAACTACTGCTGCACAGAAGCGCAGAAGTAGTTTTTTTCTAATGCCATTGGGAATAACGGCATTTTCAGAAGAATCTCAATCAAGCATACAGGAAAATGTCCCCGTAAAAAGACGCGGGAGGGAAATGTTAATGCCGGTTTGAATATTTACGTTTCTTTAGGCTTACATGACTGCAAAATGCCAAAACCAAAGACCTGCTTTCCTGCTACTTTTAACGTAAAATTATGAAAGACAAAAATTATTGTAAAAGTAATAGTGCATGTATTTATAATTTTAGTTTAATTTGAAAAGGAGATACGCATCATGGCAAGAAGTGATATTGTAGCCAGGGACATTATGAACAAGAACGTTACTGCTGCAAAAAAGCAAGCATTAGGCAGATCTCTGGCAGAAAAGTTATTGACCGGTAAGTATAGTGGAATGCCGGTTGTTGACGAAAACAATAAGATTATTGGAGTTATAAGCGAGTTTGATCTTTTAGCAGCCATGGATTATGGAAAATCTTTAGAAAAAATAACAGCTGAAGAGATCATGTCTACAAAACCCATATACGTAACCGAAGATACAACTGTTGAAGATGTCATACATATCATGACAAAACATAATATCGTCAGGGTTCCCGTTGTCAGAAATGGGATTCCCGTGGGGATAATATCCAGATGCGACATCCTTAAATGTGTGCATGGTGTACGCAGTCCAGAATTTGTAAGAATTAACAGTGAAAAGGAAAAAATCGAAGTCTTCACAGAGTTTAAGAATGCCGAGTTTAAAAGTGGCGAAGTGGTAAGTAATGAGTGACAACTATTATCTTGTTTAAAATATTGAGAAGAGAACAAATTTTTCAGACTGTCCGATAGTGAAATTGGCCCAACCGATATATACAACATATTATCTACCCATGGGTAATTTATCAGTATAGAGCATCGTGTCAGGCATATAAATACATTCTCTGGCAACCTGCTTACAGGCTGTCCAAGAATGTGGTCAATAAATAATAAGAGTCATCAGTTTAAACTCTGCACAGACTTTTTCCAGTCCTCGTAACAGAAAGTTTCGATACCCCATAACTATTTTCGGAGTTCAACTCCTTCACCCTTGCGGATTACTGCCTACTGTTTCCCTGTCTACGCTTCACCCATGTCGTCACAAAAATCAAAATCCGTTATCGTTATTTGTTTGCTTTATCAACGGAAAGATCATCGTTAAACCTCGACACAAAGACGTCCTCGCATCTATGATAAGACGCATCATAAGCAGCCGGGGTCGCAGGAAAGTCTGGTGACAAGGTTTCGCCGGTCACATAGACGTTTCCCGCAGCACTGACGGCAATTGCATTGCCATAATCAGAACGAGACCCGCCCAGAAATGTGGACATAAGCAAATTGGCAAGTCCACTGTTCAACTTCGATAAAAAGACCTCACTACCACCATTAGGCGTGGTATCATAAGCGCCTGGTGTTGTGGGAAAGTCTGTTGAGCTCGTGCTGCCTGCCACATAGACATTTTCACCGGCATCGATGGCGATTGCTTTACTATAATCATGAGCATCCCCACCCAGGAGAGTGGATGCAGACAGACCTGTCAGTTGATTATTGAACTTTGAAACGAAAACATCCTTAGTTCCTCGTTTATAAGCTGTAGCATAAGCGCTATCCGTCGTGGGAAAGTTTGACGACACCGTTTCACCTGTCACATAGACGTTTCCACCGGTATCGATGGCAATTGCCGTAGCATGATCATTAGAATTCCCACCCAGAAAAGTGGATGCCAGCAGGTTCATCAGCCCATTGTTAAGTTTCGATACAAAGGCATCGTCATTACCACCGTTGAAAGAGGTATTATAAGCACCGGGTGTCGCAGGAAAGTCTCTTGGCCAGGTATTGCCGGTAACAAAAACGTTTCCAACGCCATCAACGGCAATCGCTCTGCCATAATCACCGGAACCACCACCCAGGAAAGTGGATGCCAGCAAGCTCGTCAGCCCACTGTCGAACTTTGATACAAAGGCATCATAATAACCACCGTTGTAAGTGGTATCATAAGCACCAGGTGTCGCAGGAAAGTCAGACGATAAGGTTTCTCCGGTCACATAGACATTTCCACCGGCATCGATGGCAATTGCATAGCCACAATCATCAGCATTTCCACCCAGGAGCGTGGATGCCAGCAGGTTCGTCAGCCCATTGTTGAACTTCGACACAAAGACATCCCAACGTCCATTGCCGGTCGCATCATAAGAGCCGCGCGTTTTGGGAAAGTCTGTTGAATACGTAGACCCTGCCACATAGACGTTCCCTCCAACGTCAGTGGCAACTGAACAGGTGCGTTCGTGATTGAGAGCCCCGCCCAGGAACGTGGACGCCAGCAGGTTCGTCAGCCCGCTGTTGAACTTTGAAACAAAAACGTCGGTATTGCCTTTGCGAGACGTACGATAGGCACCTGGTGTCGATGGAAATTCTGACGACAAGGTCTCTCCGGCCACAAAGACGTTTCCCTCTGCGTCAACGGCAATTGATCTGCCACGATCTTCATAAGGCCCGCCCAGGTATGTAGACGCAAGAAGGGGATCGATAATGAGGTCTTTTGCCTTGTCGTACTGCGCAACCTTAAAACCATATTCCGATTTTTGAATTCCGCAATCCGAAATCACATATCCGCATTCCACGTTCACCCTCTTCCCTTCAATCTCCTGGTACGCTATCGGTTTTGTAAACTTTACGGCACCAAGTTCCGTCTCTGCTATAAGCTCGCCTGCCGTGTTTACCATCAATTCCTGTGCACCCTCCAGTCTAATTAATATCTTTTCATAGTTTGCGTCTGGTTTTACCGTAAAAAGTTTTTCTACGTTGTTTCCATACGCCTTCAGCCTTAAGTCTATCCCCTCGTACACCTCTCCCATTTCGACAATCTCATACGTTGGTATATTGCTCTGCCATTTTGATGGGTCATTTCCGGTAAAATAATTCACGGTGGCTACGGATTTCGACCCGCCCTTGATTTCATCAATCTTGCTGCCCACGAATTGTTCTTTCAGGGCAATACCCCTTGCATCCTGCATCAGGTGATTTTGTGTCTGATTCCCCTCCCGATCCTTTGTCCCCTCGGTTCCATGCCTGCCATCCGGTAATGCATAGACGATCTGCCCGTCTTTGTTTACAAACACCGTTCCCCCAAAGGTCTGTGCATAAAAAAGTACCCTTTCATCAACCTGACCATTATTGGCTATAAAAGGCATCTGAAGTTTTTGAACTTCAAGAGTTGCTTTTTCCTTTAAGGGCTTGCCCTTTTTGCCTTGGTTTGCAAAAAGGGACGTCACTGCTAATGTCATCGTTGAGAGAAAAAAAGAAAAAATCGCCATACAACAAAGAACGTTACCTACCTGAGGTACACGAGTGGGAAACAAGTTTCTCATCACCTTACAACCTTCTTTCTGATATTGTTGAAGAAATAAATCCTGAAATCAGCCATTCCGCCGTCTTTCAATAACCGCTTAGCAAATTTTAACCTGTTAGACATCATCGAAAACCACCGGCTATGCCTATAAGTGTTTATTATAAATGCGATATTGAAAAATCAAAATGCAAAATAATAATAGAGCAAAACATTTTTGATATGGGACACACCCCCGGCCCCCTCTTTTTAGAGGGGAGAGTACAAGTTCCCTCTGTCGGTAGGATAAGCGTTCCGCTTGTCATTATGATGTCAACCGGGGACGGTTGACCTACCTCAGGAAATTTAAGGGTGTGTTTGATGTTTGCAAATACTTCGGGTTAACAAAGTTCGGTAATATCTGATTTTATTGAGACTTTCAAAAACCAAACTGTTACAAATCCAGAAGTAATTCAAGCGGTGGATTTATAGATATGCTTCCGCAATTTTATCAATCCATTTGCTGGAGTGTGCGGCATGTTGGTAGGTCGCTTCGAGCTCATTATTTTATTATCTGCTGTTTGCTGTCTGTAAAACATCTGATTGTTTGACCGTCAAAGCATCATCAAGATGCCGTCACAACAACAATCATTTTAAACGACTAACGTGGGCTTAGCGGACGGGCAAAAGCGCAGCTTTTGGCCGGTCCGCTGGAGGCCTTATAAGTGTTATGCGGCTTATTGCTCTTCATGGTGATTTGTTTTCCCTTGGTTGCAGGCTGTGCATAGTGTTTGAAGGTTCTCGATAATGGTATCACCTCCTTTTGACCACGGCCTGATGTGGTCAACCCCAAGCACAACGCCAGGCGTAACCGATGGAGAGGCACCGCATGCACAGCAGCGGAAGTGATCGCGCTGGAGCACCTTGAAACGAAGCCGCTAATCGGGACAACGAGAGCTTCTGCGGGATGCAGTGCCAACAGTTGCAGCAGCCGTTGGTGCAGCTATATCTTTAGAGTTGGCGTATGAAACGAACGCCTCCAAAGCTTGCCTCCATGAACCGAATCGCCGCTCGTAGGTGGCTACATGAAAATGACATGCAGGTTTTTGAACTTCCGAATAGCTAGGTTGGCGACCAAGAGAAACCCATAAGTCATAGAGAGCTGAAAACAGTTTCTCATCTGGAACGTTCCGTTCCACCGTGGTTTCTAAACCGGCTGCCTTCACCGCAGAATTCCAAGAACCAAAACGGCGAATGACGGTTGTAACGCCGTACTTGCCGTGATCTCTATAGGTACGCTGCTTCACTTGCTGCTCTGACTGCTCGGATGCGACACGACGAAGGTCAGACAATAAGTCTTCGTCTGTTATGTTTCGCCTATCGTGACTCAGTTCAAATTGCACAAGACCTCCTTTGCCGCATAACATGAGTTATGCCGTACTAAAAGCTGTCTTCTTTTAGGGCTATTAGTACATATAATATGTTTACATTTGGCTTATTATACGGCTATTTGGGCATATAATAAAGTTCATAAACCAATTGGCCATATAGTAAGTAATCGCGAAAACAATGTCAATTTTTATAATGGCGGGTTCGGGTTTGCAACCCGAACCCTATAATTTGTAGGCCAATAACATCAGGGAATTCAAATCGACGGATGAATCAAACTATTGGGTTCAAGTTGCAAACTTGAACCCGCTTAAGGAATCGAGCACAATCTCATCTGAAATCCCCGGTTCCATTTCGGCAACGTACCGTACCCGATGACCATCTTGCCTTAAACGCTCCACAATCTGCCGGTCTACACTTTCGTCTGCCAAAAGGTTCAAGCTACCTCCTGAATCGGATAAACTACCTCATCCCGTAATGAATCAGCCGCAAACGACAAGGCTGCTTGAATGGCATCGCGGGTAAGACGGGGGTGGGCGTCAAGAATTTGCTCGATAGTTTCACCAGCTGCAAGTTTATCTAAAATAAGCTCAACAGTAATGCGCGTCCCTGCAATGATCGGTTTGCCCATCATCACCGCAGGATCTGATATGATCAATTTTTTCTTCATTTTTCTTCCTTTCAATTGCATCGTCTTACAATACAAGCAGGGTTATCTACATAGTTATCAGGATATTTTTCTAATTTACTTTACTTTATGAAAATATCTTTCCTAATGCCACGGCAATCGTATCAACCGCATCATCATATACCGTACGCATATCCAGAAGCACTCGGTCTTGCTCTATTCTGGCAAAGATCGGGGGGGTATTACCCCGCAGTCGTGCGGCTAATTCGTCGGCATTTATTTTTTCCGAATGGAGAGAAATGAGCTTTGTTGGAATCCCTTCACCCGGTAATGACCCGCCACCCATTTCCGAAAAGCCGTCGATAATGGTAATATGCATGCAAGCCTTTGCTTCAGGAGTCATAGTATTTATCAATCTTTTACACCTTTCTTCTATTGCCTCAAGCGGGGTTAAAATCATCTGAAGCACCGGGATTTTTTGTATGGCAAGGCCTTCGTCCAGATACAAACGTAACGTTGCCTCCAGCGCAGCGATGGTTAATTTCCCCACACGGAGGGCACGAGTTAATGGATTCTTTTTCAACAGATCAACCCATTTCTTTTTCCCGGCAATAATGCCACCCTGCGGACCACCCATGATCTTATCGGTACTGACGGTAACGATATCTACCCCCGTCTTTATACTTTCCTGCACGGTCGGCTCGTGGGGTAATCCAAATTTTCCCAGATCAATCAATGCGCCGCTTCCCAGATCGTACATGACAGGAATACTGTGGGTTTGGCCTAGCGAAACAAGGTCTTTCAAATCGACCGTTTCAGTAAAACCTACGATTTTGAAGTTGCTTTGATGCACCTTGAGAATAAGCCCCGTATGCTCCGTAATGGCATTGCGATAGTCGTCAAGGTACGTCTTATTGGTTGTCCCCACCTCGACCAATATTGCACCACCTTTCGACATCACGTCGGGCATGCGGAATGACCCGCCAATCTCCACAAGCTGTGAACGTGAAATGATGACCTCCTTACCCCTGGCCAGTGTATCTAAGGCAAGCAAAACGGCAGCAGCATTGTTGTTGACAACCAGTGCCGCCTCTGCCCCTGTAATCATAGAAACGAGTTGCTCAATATGATGATACCGAATCCCCCTTCTACCGCTGAGTTTTTCAATTTCCAGCGTACAAAAACTTTTCAAAATGTTTTGTATCTGTTTTGCCGCCTCATCTGCGAGGGGCGCCCTGCCAAGTCCTGTGTGAAGTATGATACCCGTTGCATTGATAGCATGCTCGATGCCGCAGAATTTTTGCTGGAGGGATTGTTGAACGAGGTAGTAAAGCCCTTGTGGAGACAGATCAACGGCTTGTGCTTCCACACGGCTTTTTACCACCCCTATTTCCCCCCCTTCGTAAGGGGGGGATTTTTGAGTGATGTCGAATTGAGATATGCCTTTTTTATCAGTCAGGGATTGCCGAATGTCTTCCAAAACTGCACGAATTGCATCAACCACCAGTTGCCTTGGATAAATAACAGTTAATTTTGACATCTCCGGTGACCCAAGGAGTTCGTTAACCGATGGGATTGATCTAAGGATGTCTTTTTGCATGTTTCTGCACAATTAACACTAAGTCCCAAAGGGACGAAAGAAAAACTTGTTGACAAGAGATCGATCTTTTTATCTCACGGTTAAATAATAACTAAATTCTTTCACCCCTTTGGGGTTTGCATATGTTCTCTTTTATTTTCAGGGGGCTTCACCCCCTGCTATCTACTGACGGCCTTTCTGGCCTAACAAAATATTCTATTTGCTGCAGATAAGACAAATTGTGAGTCAACCCTGTCAGGGTTAATTTTATTCATATTTTTGCTAAGGTAATTCTACTCTTCCCTAAAATTTTACATTCATGATAAACCGTTTCATTAACAACTTATCTTTTTTACCTGGTGACGACTCCACACCAGAAGACACATCCACGGCATAAGGTTTTACCATATGGATTGCCTCCCTGACATTTTCATGAGTCAAGCCTCCCGACAAGATAATCGTTCCATATTTATGCGCTTGTCCGGCTATTTCCCACTTGAAAGGCACTCCTGTCCCACCCATAAACCCCTTTACATAACTGTCCAATAAAAAGGCATGTGGTTTATAATTTGCCAGGAGCTTCAAGTCATCTTCTTCCCTGATCCGAAATGCCTTGATAATCTTGTATCCTTTCAAGTCATTTAAATACAGAGGATCTTCATTACCGTGAAGCTGAACCGTATGAATATTGCAAAAATTACAGACTCCTTTTATTTTATCTATTTTTTCATCAACGAAAACTCCCACAGGGGAAACGAAAGGAGGCAACTTCTCAATAATGTCTCTTGCCTGCTCCTTCGTTACCTGGCGGGGGCTCTTTGCGAAGACAAATCCCAGGGCATCAGCACCAAACTCTATCGCAGCCAGCGCATCTTCACTATTGGTAATACCGCAAATTTTTACTCTCATATTTCAACTGCTCTTCTTTTCCATCACAATCTGTATATCGCCCTCTTTTCCCTCTTCAAGCGTTACCGTCTGTTTGCTTCTCTTATAGCCCGTTTTCTTTGTGGTAATCTTATAACCTAAATCCTGCAAACAAGGCGAAGCCTTGTTGCAGGATTAGGCCAGAAATGGTAGAATCTCCAAGGGATTTCAAGGTATTTTGAGAATAAAAACACCTAAAAGGAGGTTCACCTTTTCAATGAAG